>JAQGKB010000152.1 GCA_028290345.1 Hyphomicrobiales bacterium
CCGACTTGAGCCTTTTCCGATGAGCCAGCTAGTTCCTGGTCCAGTGCCAGCTTGGCGTGTTCGGTCAGCGCATAGAGGGTCGGCAGATAGTCGGCGGTCGCTACCCAGGCGCGCAGTTGCAGGGTGACCTCGGTGCCGCTGAAGCGGTCGACGTGGACGCTTGGGGCGGGATCGATCAGCACGCGGCGGTCAGAGGCGGCGATCTTTATCAGGAGGCGCCGGGCGCTGCCGATATTGACCGAATCGGGCAGCGTGATCGTTACGTCGATTCGGCGCCGCGGCTCACGGCTGTGATTGGTGATGGCCGAGGACCAGATGATCTGGTTCGGGGCAAAGACATAGAGCCCGCTGGTGGTCCGCAAGCGGGTGCCAAAAAGCCCGATCTCAACCACTATGCCGGCCACCGAGCCGCTGGTGATGTATTCGCCGATGGCGATCGGTCGCAGCCAGATCAGCATGATGCCGGCGGCAATGTTGGTAAGGGTGCCCTGCAACGCCAAGGCGACGGCGAGCCCTGCGGCGCCGAGCACGGCAAAGACCGAATTGCTGGCCACCCCGAACAGGTTCAGCGTGGTGACAATGGCAAAGATCATGATGCCGTAGCGGGCGGCCTGGGCCAGCAGCGGGGCAAAATTCTTGTCGACGCCATAGGCGCGCGGCAACAGGCCGCGGATCGCCCGTGAGGCAAAGCGCGACAGGTACCAGCCGCCAACGAGAACGGCGACGGCCGTTATCAGGGTAATGGCATTGGCCTGCAGCCAATTTGCAGGAATCCAAAGCATTTGCGCTAACTGCATTGGCTGCCGTTCTCCGGCCGGTTGATCGGTCGCCGGCATCCTAGCGGATAGAGTTTGGCAGGAAAGTGCCCATTGCCCCTGCATACACAGCCTCTGCCGCCTCGCCTTCTGGCCCGCTTTATTTTTGCGAAAACCCAGTGACAGCCTAGTTCTTTGATGCGGCACGGATTCCCGGCAGAAATCAGCCGTGCTTTTCCGCTCAAGCGCTATAGACAGGGTGGGGAGGCTTTGATAGGTACCGCCTCGGATCGGGCGGCTAGCTCAGCTGGTAGAGCAGACGACTCTTAATCGTCGGGTCCGGGGTTCGAATCCCCGGCCGCCCACCAATCCCCTTTTTCCGCAACATTGTTGCAAACACGCGACGGTGATTGGGGTTTTGCGCGGCAACGTGCCAGACCGGCTTTGGCGCGTCTTCAATCCATCGAGAATGCAAAATGAAAATCGCGGGAAATGTCGTTGGCGGGATCCTGCTGGTCGTGGGCATCTTCTGGGCGCTGCAGGGCGTCAACATCATCGGCGGCAGTGCGCTGATGTCGGGCCATTCGCAGTGGCTGGTCATCGGGGTGGCGGTGGCGCTCGTCGGGTTCGTCGTGGTGCTGTTGACCAACATGCGGGCCCGCACCGGCGCCTGAGGCCGCCGCCTTCAAAAATTTCCGGCGCGGTCAGTTTCCGGCGCGCGCGCGGTTGCATTCCCAAGCGGCACTGTGCTTACTCCTGCGCAACAAAATAACGATGTTGCGAGGGAGTTGAATATGCGTGTGGTGATCACTGGCGGAGCGGGCTTTATTGGGCACAGGCTGGCGCAGGCGCTGCTGGCGAAGGGGTCCCTGGTCGATCAGAGCGGGCAGCGGCGCGACATCAAGGAACTGGTGATCTTCGACCAGGCCGAGCCGACCCTGCCGCTCAACGACCCGCGGGTACAGGTACAGCTCGGCGACATGACGCAGAAGCAGGCGCTGAGTGCGGCGCTGGGCGGCAATGTCGATACCATCTTTCATCTCGCGGGCGTGGTCAGCGGCGGCGCCGAAGCCGATCTGCAACTGGGCCTCGCGGTCAATCTCGATGGCACGCGGCTGTTGCTCGACCTTGCCGCCGATACCGGACGCAAGCCCAAGCTGATCTTCGCAAGTTCGCTCGCTGTCTATGGCGGGCCGCAGGCGACCCTCGTGGACGATAACACCGTACCGACGCCCATGAGCTCGTATGGCGTGCAAAAGCTTTGCAGCGAATATCTTATCGGGGACTACGACCGCCGCGGTCTGATCGATGGCCGGGCTTTGCGCTTTCCCACGATTGCCGTGCGGCCGGGCAAGGCGAACCTTGCCAATTCCTCATTCATCTCCTCGGTCATCCGTGAACCCGTCGCAGGGCGCGCAACGGTTTGCCCGGTGCCGGACGATCTGCCGATTGCGCTGATGTCGCCAGGGCGTTTGATCGACGCGATCATCAAGGTGCATGACCTGCCGAGCGCCGATTTCGGCTGGCCGCGGAGCTTGGTACTGCCCGCCGTGCAGGTGACGGTGGCCGAGATGCTCGATGCGCTCGAGGCGCTAAGGGGCAAGGCGGTGCGGGACCTGGTGACCTTTGAACCGAGTTCGCGGATCATCCCGATGGTCAAGAGCTGGCCGGCGCAGGTTGCCAGCGAACGGGCTGCGCGTCTTGGCATAAAGACCGATAGCGGCGCGCGCGAAATCGTAGAAGATTACCTGGCCAGCGTCGCTGGCTAAGGGTGCAATCTGGTTCGGTCCGACATACATAGCGTTCAAGTGACGGCCCTTTTCGGGCCTTGGGCTTTTTCGCCCGTCCAGTACAGCGGGATGACGTACTAGTGGAATTTTTTACTTCAGGTATGATTGGTGCATTGTTTCAGGTCGTCATGATCGACCTGGTTCTGGCTGGCGACAATGCGGTCGTCATTGGCCTTGCGGCGGCGGGACTGCCGCCCCAGCTCCGGCGCAAAGCCATTATTATCGGCGTTCTCGCGGCCACGGTGCTGCGGATCTGTTTTGCGCTGATCGCAACGAATTTGCTGGCGGTCATCGGCCTGCTGCTGGCTGGCGGCTTGTTGCTGCTCTGGGTTTGCTGGAAGATGTGGCAGGAGTTGCGGGACGGCGGCGAGGAGCACGCCGAAGAGCAGCTTGCCGAGGCGGAAGCCGAAATCAGGAAGAGCGGCAAGCGCAAGACGCTGCGGCAGGCGGTCATACAGATCGTTTTGGCCGACGTCTCGATGTCGCTCGACAATGTTCTTGCCGTCGCGGGGGCCGCGCAAAAGCATCCCGATGCACTGATTTTCGGCCTCGGCCTTTCGGTCGTGCTGATGGGATTTGCATCCGCGTTCATTGCCAAGCTTTTGGGCCGCCACCGCTGGATCGCCTATCTCGGGCTCGCCGTTATCATATTCGTGGCGGTGCGGATGATCTATCACGGCGCCGATGAAGTGTTCGGGCACACGTTTCCGCACCTCGGACCGTTCTGAGTTGGCGCCGCAAGCTTAGTCGATCTTAACCAAAGTCGCAGGTTTCCAGCATTTTAGCGTGGCAAATAGGGTTTTACTGACGTTGAAGCCCTAAATTGCAGTCGATTGCAAAAGACTGGAATTTGCCTGATGCCCCTCACTGCAAATAGCGTCGTTGCCGGCCACCGCAATATCGAACCGCAAGTGCGCAGCATAGCAGAGGCGCGACCGGGCCTTGCGGTGTCGGCTCAAAGCGTCTCGATGCAGCTGGTGCCGGGCGATATCTGGGACCGGACGATCGCCAGCTTCGACGGGGTGGTACAGGAGCAGCTGTATGTCTTTGCGTCGGCGCGCTGGCCTTCGGTCGTACAGGAGCCGGTGCTGTTTTCACAGGGTGGGGAGGTGGTCGGCGGGGTTCTGGTGATGATCCAGAAACTGCCGCTGGGACTTGGTGCCATCGCGGTCTCCAAATGGGGGCCGATTTTAAAGGATGCATCGCGGCCGGACGCCGAGGCGATCTATACTGGGATGATCGAGGCCCTGATCGAGACCTATGCACGCAAGCGCCGGATGATGGTTTCAGTGCTGCCGCGCGCGGCGCTCGGCGAGCACAACTGGCAGTACCAGCACCTGCTGGATCGCGGCTTTCGCGAGGGCGCCAAGCTGATGTTTCCCAACCGCTACACGGTCAAGCTGCGGCTGACCGATGCGGAGCAGCGCAAGAGCCTCAATCAGAAATGGCGCTACCACCTCAACAAGGCCGAAAAGCAGGGCCTCAGTTTCGAGCACGCGGGCGCCGAGCGGACGCCTGAGTTCGACGTGCTCTACACGGCGATGACCGATCGCAAGAAATTCCCCGATCATTCGGCCTACGACACCGTGCCGGCGTTGATGGCGATTACCGACGACGCGCTGCGGCCGGAATTGTTCTTCGTCCGCCACGAGGGCGAGGTCGTGGCAGGGGCCATCATCTTCAAGGCCGGCGACACTGCGGTCTACCTTTATGGCGCCACCAACGATAAGGCGCTGCCGCTGCGGGCCGGCTACTTCATGCACTGGCACATCATCCGTTGGCTGCGCGACAACACCACGGCCGATTGGTACGATCTCGGAGGCACTGACGGCTTCCAGGGATTGCACCAGTTCAAGAAGGGCATGGTTGGCGACGCGGGGGTAATATCTCCGGTGCCGCCGGTGGCCAATTATGCGGCGTACCCACTGCCGTTCCTGCTCGGAACCGGAGCCTTTGCCGCGCGGGAGCTGATGCACCAAGTGCGCCACCGCATCGAAAAACTGCGCAGCAATCGGGTCCACCCCGATCAGCACCGCGACGAGGCAGATTCAGCTACGAGGAACGCCGAATGAACCTGCGCAAGCGGCTGGCCTCGCAGTCGGCGATCATCTTTGGAGCGCGGCTGTTTGGTGCCGGGCTGACATTCCTGGTGCAGGCCGCGATAGCGCGGGCGCTGGGCTCGGCGATCCTCGGCGAGTATCTGCTGATCATCGCGACGGTAAATCTCGTTGCCGTAGTCATGCCGCTGGGGTTCGAAACCATCGGTACCTATTTTGCCGCCGAATACCGGGCAAAGGGGGAGGGGCGACTGCTGTGGGGGTTTTTGGCCCGAGCCTACGGCCATGTCGCCGTGATGGCGCTGGCCCTGTTCGTCTTCGCCTATCCGATCGCGGCGCTGTTCGGAGAGCCGGGCAAGGTTTTTACCAGCCATTGGATGCCGGCATGTCTGCTGGCCTTCTCCACGGCGCTGGTCTTCGTCAATGGCGCGATCCTTGTCGGCTTGAAGCGGCCATTCGCCGGGTTTTTTGCCGATACACTGTTCCGGCCGCTGGTGATTATCGCCGCCTTTCTTGTCGGCCTCACCGCATCGTCGCCGGAGGGCAGTTTTTCCATCCTGATGTGGGGCGTGAGCCTGGGCTATACCGCCATCGGGCTGGTGCATTTCGGCTTCGTGATCGCTACGGCGCGCCGGATCCCGACAGAGATCGAGCCGCGACACCGGGAATGGAAGCGCTGGTGGCGCTTCGCAATGCCCTGGGTGGTGATAGCGCTGGCTTCGGATTTTTTCTTCGACATCGACCTGCTGGTGCTTTCCAACCTGCTCAGCCGCGAGGAACTGGCGATCTTCGGCGTCTGCACGCGCGTATTCTCGCTGGTCTCGTTCGGCGTCGCCGCCGTCTATGCAGTCACCCTGCCGGACATGTTCGAAAGCGAGGCCAAGAGCGATCGCGCCGGTTTTCATCGGAAGATCGGGGACGCGAACCTCGTGGCATCGAGCCTTTCGGTGCTGTTGTTTCTGTTGGTCAGCATTGGGGGGCCGTTGGCGCTGATGATCTTCGGCCCGGCGTTCATGGCGGGCGCGGCCCCGCTGGCCGTGCTGTGCCTGGCTCTGGTGGTGCGTTCGGCGCTGGGGCCGGCATCGCTGGTGCTCTCGGTGCATGACCGGCCCTATGCGACACTGCCGGCGATCGGGCTGGGGATCGTGGCGCTGGTCGGCGGCAACATGCTGCTGGTGCCGCATTTCGGCATCATGGGCGCGGCCTTGGCGGCGCTTATCTCGATGACCTTGTGGTCGGGCGCGATGTGGCTGACGACGCTGAAGACGGCGGGCGTGGATGTTTCGATCTACGCGCGGATCACGCGCTGGCGCGAGGACCGGGCCGTTTCAACCATCGCTTGATCGCTGCCAGCCGGCCAAGCTTGATGCCTTCGTCATAGCCCTCGCTGGTTTTGCTGAGGGGATGCTCGAACAGCAGGTAATCCTCGCCGAAAATGTGCTTTTTGAGCGTGCAGGTTTTCTGGAAGCCGAAGCGGATCATGATCGCCTCCGCGACGTCGTTACCCGGCTTGGTGTAGGTGGCGATCTTGTGGAACCGGCCATGGTCCCAATGCTCGATAAAAGCGCGCATGGCGCGCAACGCCATGGCGCTCTTGCGCTTTTCAGGAAATACGTAGGACCAGTAGAGCCATAGCGTTCCCAATTCGGGGCCGGAAATCATGAAGCCCGCAGGCTCGTCATTGATCTGCATCACCGCCACATGCCAGGGATCGGCGGCGATCAGCGCCGCAAGATAGCCGCGAGTGAGACGTTGCATTTCATAGGCCTTGAACCTGTCGCTGTAGTAGGGCGAGGTTTGGATCGCCTCCATCAATCGCGGATGGAGCATGCCGATATCGGCCGGTGTCGCCGGGCGGAGGGGGAATTGCGCTTCGGCCTTGGCAGCCGCCGTCGCACTGCCAGAAATCCTTGCCGCATTGGTCATTGCGATCCCCTGTCCACGTAACTCCGACGATAACAAATTTGTGCGCTCGCCGCAGAGAAGCCCGGAACCGCGGTTAACGGCTCCAACTTTCGGCGCATTGCCGAGTGGTCTGCTTGCTCCTGCGATGGCCAGTGGCTAGAACGAGCACGCAAAACTTCCGGGAGGACTGCATGAGCGACGATCTGGTTTTTGAGCCGAGCGAAGCCGCCAAAGCCCGCACCCTTGTGACCAAGGATCAATACGAGGCGATGTACGCGCGCTCGATCAGCGATCCGGATGGATTCTGGGCGGAGCAGGCGCAGCGCATCGACTGGATCAAGCCGTTCACCAAGGTGAAGAACACGACCTTCCAGTACCCGGACGTCTCGATCAAGTGGTTCGAGGACGGGGTGCTGAACATTTCGGCCAATTGCATCGACCGGCATCTGGCAACACGTGGCGAGCAGGTTGCGATCATCTGGGAAGGCGATATTCCGGGCACCCAGAAGCACATCACTTACAACCAGCTTTACGAGCAGGTCTGCCGCTTCGCTAACGTGCTGAAGGCGCAGGGTGTGCAAAAGGGCGACCGCGTCACCATCTACATGCCGATGATCCCGGAGGCAGCCTATGCGATGCTGGCCTGCGCGCGGATCGGGGCTGTACACTCGGTGGTGTTCGGCGGCTTTTCGCCCGATGCGCTGGCCGGCCGGATCAATGATTGCGAGTCGCGGATCGTCATCACCGCCGATGAGGGACGCCGCGGCGGCAAGACCATTCCGCTGAAGAAGAACGTCGACGCGGCGGTGGCCAACGCGCCGGGCGTCGAGCGCGTGATCGTGGTCGAAAACACCGGCGCCGATATCGAGATGCGGACCGGGCGCGACGTCTGGTGGCACGAGGCTGCCATTGGCGTCGAGCCGCATTGCGCGCCGGAGCCGATGAACGCTGAGGACCCGCTGTTCATCCTCTATACGTCCGGCTCGACCGGCAAGCCGAAAGGCGTCCTGCACACGACCGGCGGCTATATCGTCTGGACGTCGCTGACGCATCAGCTGACCTTCGACTACCGCGATGGCGACATCTACTGGTGCACGGCGGACGTGGGCTGGGTGACCGGCCACAGCTATATCATCTACGGGCCGCTGGCCAATGGCGCGACGACGCTGATGTTCGAGGGCGTGCCGAACTATCCCGACGCCAGCCGATTCTGGCAGGTGATCGACAAGCACAAAGTCAACATTTTCTATACCGCTCCAACCGCCATTCGTGCGTTGATGGGAGCGGGCCCAGAGTGGGTCGACAAGAACGACCTCTCCTCGCTGCGCCTGTTGGGGTCGGTGGGGGAGCCCATCAATCCCGAGGCCTGGCTCTGGTACCACAAGCATGTGGGACGCGGGCGTTGTGAGATCGTCGATACCTGGTGGCAGACCGAGACCGGCGGCTTCATGATCACCCCGCTTCCGGGCGCGATCGCGACCAAGCCAGGTTCGGCGACCAAGCCGTTCTTCGGGGTGAAGCCGGCGGTGCTATCGCCCGAAGGCAAGCTGCAGGAACAGACCAAGGCAGAAGGCGTGCTCTGCATTGCCGATAGCTGGCCGGGACAGATGCGTAGCGTCTATGGCGATCATGCGCGGTTCGTGTCGA
>JAQGKB010000199.1 GCA_028290345.1 Hyphomicrobiales bacterium
TGCATTGCCTTTTCCGAGCAGATCACCGAATACTCCGCCGTGCTGCAGCCCGGCCGTTCGGTAATCATCGAGGTGGAAGCCGACCAGCGTCCCGATGGCATCAGCATGCGGCTGATCCGGGCGCGGTCCATCGATACGGTGATCGAGGGCAAGTCCAAGCTGCTCTCGGTCGAGATGGATACGCCCTCTGCGCTTCCGGCCATCAAGGCGCAACTCAAGGATGGTGGCGAGGGCGAGGTGATGCTGATCGTCTCGCGCGAAAGCGGCCGCAAGCGCTATGAAATCCGGCTCAAGGGCGGATACCGCATAACGCCCGGTCTCGCGCAGGGGATAAAATCCATCCAGGGCGTCGTCGACGTCCGGCTGGTCGGCGCGGCCTGAGCGCCGCGTCGTAACGTGCTGATGTTACGCGTCCTTGCGCATGCGCCGCAATTACCCTATATCCGCGCTGCGTCGGGCAATCGCCCGGCGTAATTCACACGCGAAAGCGGCCGCTGGCACTGTGCCGGCGTGCATCCGGTGACGGCAAAGCCGTTGCAGGTTTTCGCGGAGGCTCAACCGGTAAAGGAGTTTGCCCTTGGCAACGCCAGAATTCTCTATGCGTCAGCTGCTTGAAGCAGGTGTTCACTTCGGCCACCAGAAGCATCGCTGGAACCCGAAGATGGAACGCTACATCTTCGGCACTCGCAACGACATCCACATTCTCGACCTCAGTCAGACCGTTCCGGCGCTGGCTCGCGCCCTGCAGCTGGTCAGCGACACCGTTGCCGATGGCGGCCGCGTGCTGTTCGTCGGCACCAAGCGCCAGGCCGCCCCGGTGGTCGCTGAATCGGCGCGCCAGTGCGCCCAGTATTTCGTCAACTCGCGTTGGCTCGGCGGCACGCTGACCAACTGGCAGACGATTTCGCACTCGATCGCGCGCCTGCGCGAGCTCGAAGCCCAGGACGCCGATGGCAATCCGGGCCTCACCAAGAAGGAGCTTCTGCTCCTCAGCCGCGAGCGCGAACGCCTCGACCGCGACCTTGGCGGCATCAAGGACATGGGCAATCTGCCTAGCCTGTTGTTCGTCATCGATACCAACAAGGAAGCCAACGCAATCAAGGAGGCCAAGCGTCTTGGCATCCCGGTTGTCGCCGTGATCGACACGAACTCCGATCCCGACTCGGTCGATTTCCCGATCCCCGGCAACGATGACGCCTCGCGCGCATTGGAGCTCTATTGCTCGCTGGTCGCCAAGGCCGCGATCGATGGCATTGCGCGCTCTTCGACGGCGCATGGCGCCGATCTTGGTGCGGCGGAAGTTGCCCCCGAAGAGCCCGCGCTTGCCAATGAAGAGCCGGTCACCGAAGGCGAACTCAAGAACTAGTTTCGCGCCAAGCGAACCTTAATCTTTGATCCAACCGCGCAGCCCCGTTTCGGGGCTGCTGAAGGGGTTATGCTCATGGCAATTACTGCACAGCAGGTAAAAGAACTTCGTGATGCCACCGGCGTTGGCATGATGGACTGCAAGAAGGCGCTGGCCGAGACTGACGGCGATATGGAAGCCGCCGTCGATTGGCTGCGCACGCGTGGTCTTGCCAAGGCTGCCAAGAAAGCCGGGCGCATTGCCGCCGAGGGCCTGGTCGGTGTCGTTGTGAACGGCAACCGCGCTGCGATCGTCGAAGTCAATTCGGAAACCGATTTCGTTGCTCGCAACGAACAGTTCCAGGCCATTGTCGGCAATATCGCAAAACTCGCGCTCGATGCCGAGGGCGATGTCGCCGTGCTTGCCGAAATGCCCTATCCGAATTCGGGGCGCTCGGTCACCGGTGAACTCACCGACGCGATCGCAAAGATCGGCGAAAACATGAACCTGCGTCGCTCGGACATGGTTGCCGTGTCCGACGGCGTGATCGGCAACTACGTCCACAATGCGGTGAAGCCCGGCTTGGGCAAGCTCGGCATCGTCGTCGGCCTTGAATCGACCGGCAAGAAGGACGTGCTCGAGGCTTTGGGCAAGCAGCTTGCCATGCACATCGCTAACACGAATCCGTTGTCGATTTCGCCTGACGACATTGACGCCGAGGTTGTGAGCCGTGAGCGTGCGATCTTTGCCGAGCAGGCCAAGGAATCCGGCAAGCCGGCCGACATCATCGCCAAGATGGTCGAAGGCCGCGTCCGCAAGTTCTACGAGGAAGTGACCCTTCTGGCCCAGACCTTTGTCATCGACGGCGAGAGCAAGATCGCGGACGTGATCAAGAAGGCCGAGAAGGACGCTGGCGCGCCGATCAAGGTGACCAAGTTCGTTCGCTACTCGCTTGGCGAGGGCATCGAGAAGGTTGAAAGCGACTTTGCCGCTGAAGTGGCGGCAACTGCCGGCATCTAGCCTCGAAATCCTTGTCCGGTCGCGAATTTGCGTGGCCGGGCAGGGTCCCGAAGTGGAACAGTAGCCGCTTCGGCCCTATATTTCTGCAGACGGTCCGTCGTTTGGACGGAAATGCGCCGCAACGATGTTTCGAGCGCTTTCCTGGGATGAAGCGGTATCCACGTCGCTCTAAAATGCTTTAGGGTTTCGCGGATGCCGTCGGATTCGGCGTCTCGGTTGCGTACTCGAGAGGTCGATCAATGATAAAATCCCCGTTTAAACGGATACTGTTGAAGGTGTCCGGCGAAGTTCTTGCGGGCGATCAGTCCTTCGGCATCGAGTCCGAATTCCTCAACGCCATGGCCAAGCAGATCAGCGAAGCGGCCAAGACCGGCTTGCAGATCGCCATCGTCATCGGCGCCGGCAACATCTTCCGCGGCATGGCGGTGGCAGCCAAGGGCGCCGATCGCGTCACCGGCGACGTCATGGGCATGCTTGGCACGGTGATCAATTCGCTGGCGCTCGGCGATGCCATCGGGCAGATGGGCGTTCCGGTCAAAGTCTATACCAGCGTTCCCATGCCGACGATCGCCGACACCTTTACGGCGCGCGATGCAACTCAGGCGCTTGACCAGGGTTATGTCGTTGTCTGCGCGGGCGGCACCGGAAACCCCTTTTTCACCACCGACACGGCAGCTGCGCTGAAAGCTATTGAGTTGCGCTGCGATGTGCTGTTGAAGGGCACCAAGGTCGACGGGGTCTACTCCGAGGATCCCAAGAAGAACCCCAAGGCTCAACGTTACGAAACGATCAGCCATGAGGAAGTCATCGCGCGAAATCTGCGTGTTATGGATACGGCCGCTTTCGCACTTGCTCGCGACAACGGGTTGCCGATACTGGTTTACGCGCTTGGCGACAAGGAAGGCCTGATGGGCGTTCTGACGGGCAAGACGCGCTCGACGCGCGTCGGCTGAGCGCCGGAAGAAAAGGAGTTTTGCATGGCTCAAAATGCACCATTCTCGCTGGAAGCGCTCAAAACGCGCATGCAGAAATCGATCCAGTCGCTGAAGGAAGAATTGGGCGGGCTACGCACCGGGCGTGCTAGCGCCAGCCTGCTCGAACCGGTGATGGTCGAGGCCTACGGCACCCGCATGCCGCTCAACCAGGTGGCCACGGTCACCGTTCCCGAGCCGCGCCTGCTAAGCGTGCAGGTCTGGGACCGCTCGATGGCCAACGCCGTCGAAAAGGCCATTCGCGACAGCGGGTTGGGTCTCAACCCGGCCGGTGAGGGCGCTGTCATTCGCGTGCCGCTTCCGGAATTGAACGAAGAGCGGCGCCGTGAGTTGACCAAGGTTGCGCATAACTATGCCGAGCAGGCGCGCGTCGCTGTCCGGCATGTGCGGCGCGACGGCATGGACCATTTGAAGAAGCTCGAAAAAGACGGCGACATCAGCGAGGTCGAAGGCCGCAAGCAGTCCGACCTCGTTCAGAAGGTCACCGACGCGGCAGTAGCGGACATCGACAACATTGTTGCCGTCAAAGAAGCGGAAATCATGCAGGTATAAGTTTGCCCCGAGGAGGGCACCTATGTCGAGCGACCCCGCCATCACCACGACTGCCCGCCAGGCGCCCGGACTAAAAATTCCGGTGCATCTTGGCGTCATCATGGATGGCAATGGCCGCTGGGCGCGGTCCCGGGGCAAGCCACGCACCGAAGGCCATATGGCCGGAGTCAAGGCGCTGCGGCGAATCGTCGATCTCTCGATCCGCTATGGGGTCGCCAATCTCACTGTCTTCAGTTTCTCGTCCGAGAACTGGAGCCGGCCGCGCGACGAGATCAACTTCATCTTCACACTGCTGCGCCGGTTCGTGGCGTCCGACCTCGAAACGCTCTACCGTAACAACGTTCGCGTCCGCATTATCGGCACTCGCCTAGGCCTCGAGGCATCGCTGCAACGGCTTATCGACGACGTCGAGCAAAAGACGGCGCTCAACACCGGGCTCAATCTCACCGTCGCCTTCAACTACGGGGGCAGGGCGGAGATCACCGAGGCGATCCGCCGCATTGCCGTGGCCGTCAGCGCCGGTGAGTTGCGCCCCGAAGATATCACCGAGGCGACGGTTGAGCGGGCCCTTTACACCTATGGCCTCCCCGATCCCGACTTGATCATCCGCACCAGCGGTGAGCAGCGGGTGTCCAACTTCCTGCTCTGGCAGGGAGCCTATTCCGAACTTGTCTTCGTTGAGCAGAACTGGCCTGATTTCGACGAACGCAGTTTTCTCGGCGTGCTAGAAGAATATTCGCTGCGCGAGCGGCGATTTGGCGGCGTCGAGGCGCAAAGCCTGTGAGCGCCACGCCGGAGCCGCGGTCGAAACTTTGGTTCATCAATCCGAGGGCTTGGCCCGACCTTGCCCCCCGGCTCGGATCGGCAGCAGTGCTGATCGCCATCACTGTGATTTCACTCTACTTCGGCGGCTACGTCTTTGCCGCCGTGGTGGGCGCAGTCTTTGCCGGTGCCTATCGCGAGTGGGAGACCATGGTGACGCTGCGCCCCCTCACGCCGTTTGGCATAGTGCTCATCGGGCTCGTGGCGCTCTCGGGGTTGGCCTATCCATTGCTCGGCCCGATAGGTACAGGCCTCCTCGTTGCCATTGGCACCGTTGCGGCAATCCTGCGCGGTGGTGAGGGGGCGTTGTGGCGCGCAGCGGGCCTGCTCTTCTTCGGCCTTGTCATCGTGGCGACATTGGCGGTCCGCGGAACCGGGCAGCTTGGCATACTTGCCGGCGTGTTCCTGGGAACCGTGGTCTGGCTCACCGATACCGGCGCGTTCTTCACCGGCCGGCAGGTGGGCGGGGAAAAGCTCGCGCCGGAAATCTCGCCATCG
>JAQGKB010000201.1 GCA_028290345.1 Hyphomicrobiales bacterium
CTTGCCGGAAGCGCCTGGGAAGCCTTCTCCGAATCCCCGCTCGATGTATCGGCCTGGTTTGATTTCGCCGCAAAAGATGGCGATCGCCTGATGCCGATTGGGCATGGCCAAGGGGGCGCCAAAATCGTCTACTACCAGTCTGAACGGCAGGACCCGCGGGTCATCGGCATGACCATCGCATCGTCCGCCTCGCTGTTTCGCGACAAGATCAACGAAGAGCTGGCATCTTTGGCCGCGAGCATGGCCGCGGATGGCCGCGGACAGGACCTGCTGCCCTGGGGCTCGCGCAGCACACGTCAAGTTGCGGCGATCAGCGCCAATGCCTATCTGGACCTTCGCAGATCGGAGGAGCTGCTCTATGGTGCCAATGGTGTCGCGCCGGCCCTTGCTCGCATCCGCTGTCCGATACTGGCCTGGTATGGAACGCGCGAGCGCCTGGTGAACAAGGACATCGACGACTTCTTGCTGCGGGTGCGCCGGACCGCGACGGCATCCAGCCTGGTGCGGACCAAGAAGCTTCCCAACGTCGATTATTTCTACGAAGGCAAGGAAACCGTGGTGGCGAACGAGATCGCCAAGTGGTGTGCTGAATTACAGGAGCTCGTCGAAACCGCGTGACCGATACAAATTCCAAAGGTGGACAGGGGCGTCCCGGACGGCCGCGGACGCGCGAAGCGCTGCCGGTAACCCGGACCCTCGATCGTGGGCTGACGGTGCTGGAGCTTCTGGCCGAATCGCCTTCGCTGGGCATCAGCGAGATCGCCCGGCGCTTGCGCATGTCGCCCAGCACGGTCTCGCGGCTGATGACGACGCTGATCGAGCGCGATTTCGTCTCGCAAGACGAGGACGGGGCCGGCTATCGCATCGGCGCGCGGGCCTTCGAGGTTGGGGTTGCCTTCTCCCGCCAGCGGCGTCTGGACCAGATCGCCGCCCCGGTTCTGAAGCAATTCGCCAATGCCATGGGCGATACGGTGAACCTGTCGATCCGTGCCGGCAGCGACATCATCTATATCGGGCAGTTCGAGGGCCGCGGCTTGGCGCGCGCCGCCATGCCCATCGGGTGGCGCCGGCCGTTGCACTGCACCGCCGCGGGAAAGGCCATCCTTGCCTGGCTCTGGGAGGAGAGGGTCCGCGAACTCGTCGGCCCTGCCCCGCTCGCCGTGTTCACCGAAAAAACCATCACCAAGGTGGAGGATTTGCTGGACGATCTCGAGCAGGTGCGGCGGCGGGGCTATGCAATCGACGACCAGGAGGCGGAAGAGGGGGTCTACTGCATCGCCGCACCCATCCGCGCGGATTCCGAGCAGGTGCTCGCGGCCGTATCGGTCTCCGCCCTCGCCAGCCAGATGACCGCAGCGCGGGTGGAGACCCTTGGCCCCGAACTGGTGCGCCTCGGACAGGAAATCTCGGCCAGGCTCGGCTGGCGCAGCCCGGAGCGCGCTGCCGCCCAACGGTTTGATGCGCCTGGTATATTCATGGATTGATCCGAGGCGGATAAGTGTCCCGGGCGGCGTTATGAAGGAAGGTCATCGAGCATGTGGCAGGAATCCGAATTCTATCCCGACCCCGGGATCGAGATATTGCGCCCCTCTTTTGCAAAATACCGCCTGTTCAGTGCTCGGATCGAGCGCTTGGCGACCGGCTGCCGCTGGAGCGAAGGACCCGTCTGGTTCGGCGATATGCGCAGCCTTATCTGGAGCGATATCCCGAACGACCGCATGCTGCGCTGGGACGAGCAGACCGGGGCAACCAGCGTCTTTCGGGGCCCGTCGAACTTTGCCAACGGCAATACCCGGGACCGGCAGGGGCGGCTGGTCACGTGCGAACACGGCGCGCGTCGCATCACCCGCACGGAATATGACGGCAGCATCACAGTGCTGCTCGACCGTTTCCAGGGCAAGCGGCTCAATTCGCCGAACGACATTGTCGTCAAGAGCGATGACTCGATCTGGTTCACCGACCCGCCGTTCGGCATTCTCGGTGACTACGAAGGCGACCGCGCGGAACCGGAACTGCCCGCCAACGTCTACCGGCTGGATCCAGGAACGGGCGAGGCGACGATCGTCGCCGGAGACATACTGGGGCCAAACGGGCTGGCCTTCTCGCCCGACGAGCGCATCCTCTACATCGTGGAATCCCGGTCGGTGCCGCGCCGCATCGTTGCTTTCGACGTAACCGGCGATGGCGCCACGCTCGGCGAGCGCCGCATCCTGATCAGCGCCGAGGGTGACGGAACGCCGGACGGCTTCCGCTGCGACGAGGACGGCAATCTCTGGTGCGGCTGGGGTATGGGCACGCCGGAACTCGACGGGGTGATGGTTTATTCTCCGGAAGGCGAGCGCATCGGCCGCATCAAGCTGCCCGAACGCTGCGCCAACGTCGCCTTTGGCGGCCGCAAGCGCAATCGCCTGTTCATGGCCGCGAGCCAGTCCCTCTACGCGCTCTACGTGAACACGCGCGGCTGCCGCTGACCCGGGCTGCCCCCGTTGCCACCGCGGCAGTGCCCGCTAGCTTGATCTGGGCCTAGGCGAGGACGAAAGAATAGAGGCCGTAGCGCTCGCCGCCCGCCGGCTCCAATCGTAGAAGGAGTCTGTCGTCGAAAATCCGGTCGCGCTCATTCTGCGGCTCCCCGGGGAAATAGAGCTGCGTCGTCAGCATCTCGCCCCGGGGGCGCTGCACTTTCAGGTGATAGTGGCGGGTGCGGCCGGGATAGAGGCCCGGCACGATGGTGGCGAACCACCATCTCCCCTGCTCGTCGGACAGGCTGTGCCCCCGATACCGGGACCCTTTATTGTCATAGCTGCCAGCGGCATCGGCGTGCCAGAGCTCGATCATCGCCGCGGGGATCGGATTACATGCAGTGTCGAGCACGAGGCCACCGATCATCAGGCGCTTACCTGTCGCACCGTCCCCGGTGAAATCCTGCTTCAAAGGGGAGTTGGGCGTGAAGTATGGGCCTTCGGTCTGAGCCACTGTGGGTTCATCGTTGTCCCCGCAACTCGGCGTCGGCATGAGAGCGTCGGGGAGCCCCTGCCCTTTCGCCACTTGACCCGCGAGAGGCGAAGCAGCCGCCCCCGCGAGGATACCCAGAATGGCCTGGCGACGGTTCGGTGACATCGGGTGCTCCTCTCGCTAGCCGCGTTCCCACGGGACGACCTGGAACCATTGGGATTCCACAATAGTGCAGACGAGCGGCCTTCTGAAGGGTCTGCCATGAGGTCGACCGGTCACGTTTGCATCATGACCGGTCGCCAGTCGCCATGGTCGAAGATAGCTCCGCTGGCGCCACGCCGTCAGGCATTCTAGAGGATAAAGTCGCTGGCGGTCAGGTGGACGATGCCGGTCAGCGCGATCTCGAAGTCGTGCACGCCGTCGCCGTTCATGTCGCCCTGCACGATGGTCTGGTTGTGCGCGGTGTCGGTGTGCCACGCGACCACGCCCTTGCTGTGATCGAACACAGTGTTGTCTGCTGCAATGAAGGTAAAAGCGTTGTTGCCGCTGTTCGAGGCATTGGCATCGATTGCCGACAGGTCGATCTTGTCAGTGCCGTGGACGAAGTCCGTGACGATGTCGCGCGTGTCGACGGTCTTGCCCATTTCGGCAACGCTGTTGAAGACAAAATGGTCGGAGCCGCCGCCGCCGGTCATGATATCCGCGCCCGTGCCGCCGGTCAGGGTATCATTGCCAGCTCCGCCCGCCAGGGCGTCATTGCCGGCAAGACCCGAGAGGACACTGTCGGAAGCCTGGCCGATGAGATGGTCGGCAGCGCTGGTGCCCATCGTACTGGCAGCCGGCGTCTGGCTCGGGGCCGGAGTGGGCGACGGAGTTGCGGTCGGCGTCGGCGCGACACTGCTATCCAGGTTCTGGATGATGGTGCTGCCGTCGTCGACGTTGCCGCTATAGGTCGGCGAGTTGCCGCTGAAGTAGGTATTTCCCCACTGGCCGTTGCCCATGTGGTTGTTAGTGAACGACACGCCGCTGATCGAGCCGCCGCTGAACTGGCCGTCGGAATAGACGGTGTAGCCGCCGCCGACGAGGACGTTGCTGTCGACCTTCACATTGGAGATCGGGCCGAAATAGTTGTCGATCATCACCGCCGAGGTCTGGCCGTAGTCGTTGATGACGGTGTTGTGCGTGATGCTGGCGTTCGAGACGCCGCCGTCGACCTGGATGCCGTCATAGTGCGGCGAACCCGAAGCCTTCAAGTCGTGGATGTAATTGTCCTGCACGACCGAATTGGCGCCGTTCAGGTTGATGCCGTTCTCGACGTTGTAGATGTTGTTGCGCAGGAACGAGCCTTGACCGCTGATCCCGTTGCTGCCGTCATTGCCCGTGCCGACGCCATTGATCTCGCAGTCCTGGACGACTGCGCCGGAGACCCCGGCCTTGACCGAGACGACTGCGTAGTTGTTGGACGTCACCTTGCAGTCCTGCAATGTCACGTTGTCCGCGTTGATGTATACCGGGCCGCTGATATTGAGCCCCTTGATCGTGACACCGGCGGTGTTGATCTGGAGGCCGCCCGAGGGGAGCAAAGTCACTCCAGCCGGAACACCAGTGCTGCTTGCGTTTGCGGTCTTTGCCATCTGCATATCCTGTGTCGTTTGGAACGAATGCCAACTGACCCGCGAATGAGGCGACAACGTGAACTATGTTCCGCATCGCTGCGCTAACATTCGCCGGATCTTCTTACATATCGGGAAGCATCCGACTTCGCCCAGACCAGAAAGATGCCGAGCTAACTGCGGCTCCGGCCCATTATTTTTATATCTACTGTATCCATCAATTGGTCACGCGAAGCGACGCATGCGATAGACCATATCAATTTTTAACATCACCTCAGAATTCTGTCGAATTGGGCAACAGCGAGCCGTCGACGCCTGGCGCGCAAGCCGAATCGGTCACACCAGTTGGAGGGAGGCGTGGGCCTATATCGATCCGCCACGCGGCCAACGGCTTAAGTTGCATAGAATAGACTCTAGCAAAAATTGAGTATATCGGGCGCGTTTTGAAATTCGTAAACTGAAAACGACAGAATGTAGCCGATCAATTGAACAGCTAATCATTCAGTTTAGGCCATTATAGCCCGGAGGATGATGAATGCCCGACAATAAACTAACTGCTTTCCTTCTGAACGATACCATTGTTGGAGCGAGTGCCAACGCGGACTCAAACCCTTCCGGGTGGCTCGCACTCATTGCTCCCTTCAATCATACGATCACCGGCTCGGACGGCAACGACACGCTCAGCGCCCAGGCCGAGGGTGATCTGGTATTTGGTCTGGGCGGCAATGACCAACTCAGCAGCGCGTTCAATCGAACGGCGCTGTTTGGCGGCCGGGGTGACGACCGGCTGACCACAAATGTCGTCATTCCCCCAGGGACTGACCCCGTCGACGGGGTCGCGGTCCAGTTCGGCGGCCAGGGGCGCGACACGCTTGCCGCAACCGTCACCGTTCAAGGCGGTGGGTCTCCGCTCCCGACCGTGGGCGATCGCACGGCGTCGGTCTATCTCGACGGCGGCGATGGCAATGATGTGATTAGGGCCGAGGCGAATGTTGACTTGCTCACGACCGCCAATGTGGCTTTGAGGACTCTGGTTCTTGGCGGACGCGGAAATGACATTATCGATGTCATCGCAGACGCGCGGGGCTCGGCTGGAGACAATTTGGCAGCCAATATCGCCCATGGCGGTGCTGGCGATGATCGGATCATTGCCTCGGCTCAGACCAACATCGTCGGCACCTTTGGCGTGGCCACCAACGAGCTGACGGGCGGTGACGGCAATGATTTTCTGGATGCCACCGCCATTGCGAGGTCCCTGAACAACGATCTCGTCTCGAATATTTTGCATGGAGGCCGCGGGGACGACGTGCTGCACGCCGTCAACCAGGCCGGCTCAAATTTTGGGTCTCCCGTCAGCACCATGGAGCTTTGGGGCGATGACGGTAACGACGTGCTTGTGGCAGTCGGCCAAAACTTCGGAACCGGTATTGCGCATAACGACAGCAGCCGGTTGGACGGGGGTAAAGGAGATGACATCCTAACGGTAGACAGTTTTACCCGTAGTGATTACGTCGCGGTCCATAACCTGTTGGAGGGCGGCTCCGGGCACGACGCGCTCACTGCAAACCTGGTTGCTGTCACACTTGGCAGGTCTTTGCCAATTCCTCCACTGTTGTTCGACGCTTCAAACATCCTCAATGGCGGAGAGGGAAACGACAACCTTACTGCAAGCCTTTCAATCACGAACGTGTCCGGCCAGGTCGATGCATCGCACGCGGAGAACCGTCTCGCCGGCGGAAGTGGCGATGATCATCTGACCGCCGTCGCCCAATTGTCCGGCGTTGCACCCTTGCACGGCGATCTCCCGGCCATAACAAATCACCTGGACGGAGGCACGGGCAATGACGTCCTCGTCGCAACGATTGCTGCCGGCTCGATTGGGGCGAGCTTCCTCGAGGGCGGCGCTGGCAATGACCGCCTCACCGTTTTTGGCGGGTCGGGCAATGTCCTCAATGGTGGAGCGGGCCGGGATACGCTGATCAGCGGCATTGGCAATGACAACATGAACGGGGGAGCGGGTGCCGACACCCTTGTCTTCGCCCCCGGCAATGGCTCGGACACGACGGCCTTCTGCTCGGGCCAAGACAAGATCGACCTGACGGCCTTCGCTGCGAACAACGTCCACGCCTTCGCCAACCTGGACATAGCAGTTGCCGGCGACAGCAGCATCATTCGGTTTGACGCGGACAACCACGTTACCGTTCTGGATACCACGCATCTGATCGCGAGCGATTTCCTGTTCGCGTGATCGCAGCGGAGTAGGCGCCCGCCCTTGCGGCGCGGCCCCTATGGCAAAGCTGCGTCCAAGGCGTGACGCCTGACCAGCTTTGCCAGGCTGAATTCTGCTTTCGCCTGAGAGAGTGAAGTTCAATGAATAGATCCACGACCACACGACGGGCGCTGCAACCTGTCGGTATTTTGGCGGGCGCAGTCGGTGGCCTGGTTGGGCTCTTCATCATCAGCATTGTCTCAAATCTGCTGATGCTGACCGGCCCGTTGTTCATGATGCAGGTCTATGACCGCGTGCTCGCCAGCCGGTCGGTTCCGACACTCGTTGCTCTGACGATCCTGGTTTGCGCACTTTTTGGCTTCTACGCTTTCCTTGAGGCGATGCGGTCGCGCATGGCAATCAGGTTTGCCAACGTCACCAATCAGATCATCGGCGAAAAGCTGTTTGCGGCGTCGGTGCAGATGAAACTCGTTTCCGGGGTGCCAGCCAATGCCGACCCTGTTCGGGATGGCGATGCTCTCCGCCAATTCATGAGTGGGCCCGGCCCCATGGCATTGCTCGATCTGCCGTGGCTGCCGATTTATCTCGGTCTGGTTTTTGTGTTTCATCCAATGCTCGGATGGCTGGCAACCGGCGGTGGTGTCGTCATCACGCTGCTGATGATCGTCAACGAAATCACGGCACGCCGACCGTCCCAGGATACCAATGACGCGCAAGTCGCGCGTCAGCGCCAAACCGAAGATGCCCGGCTCAATGCCGAGACCATCATCGCCATGGGTATGTTGTGCGATATCAAGGCGAGGTGGGCGATAAAGACACGAGCCATGCTCGACGCGCAGCGGGCCGGCGGCGATTTGTCCGCATTCTTTTCGTCAGCGACCAGAGGCTTCCGCTTCCTGCTTCAGTCGGCTGTGCTGGCGATGGGGGCCTATCTCGTCATCCGGAATGAATTGTCGGGCGGCCTGATGTTCGCTTCGTCGATAATCGCCTCTCGCGCCCTATCGCCGGTCGAACAGATCGTTGCGCAGTGGCGCGGCTTTATCGGCGCCCGTCAGGCATATCAAAGGATAAGAAGGGTATTGCACGGGACCGACGATCAAACCCGGCACACGCACCTGCCGTTGCCGAAGGCTTCGCTGGCGGTCACGCAGATGGCGACCGCTCCGGCCGGCAGCAAGAACCCGATCCTGCAAGGCATCAATTTTGATCTGCAGGCTGGTGACGCACTCGGCGTGATCGGCCTCTCCGGTTCCGGCAAGTCGTCGCTCGCGCGCGCCCTGGTCGGGGTCTGGCCAAGTGTCCTCGGCGACATCAGGCTCGATGGCGCGATGCTTGCCCATTTCGATCCATCCCAGATCGGCACGATCATCGGCTACTTGCCGCAACGGGTTGAGCTTTTCGGTGGCACGGTTGCCGAGAATATCGCCCGGTTCCAGCAAGATGCCGAGAGTGCAACCGTCATCAGGGCTGCCAAGGCGGCCAATGTCCACGACATCATCAATCAACTGCCCAATGGCTATGACACCTGCGTCGGCGAACAGGGCGATCTGCTTTCTGCCGGCCAGCGGCAACGCATTGGACTTGCACGGGCACTTTTCGGTGATCCGTTCCTCATCGTTCTGGATGAGCCGAACTCAAACCTCGATGCTGAAGGCGATGCAGCGCTCACCGATGCCATCCGGCTCTCCCGCGACCGTGGCGCCATCGTCATCGTCATCGCCCACCGGCCGAGCGCTGTTGTTGCCGTGGACAAGTTGCTGCTGCTGAAGGCCGGGCGACAAGCGGCCTTTGGGATAAAGAGCGACGTGCAGCAGCAGATCACCCAACAAGGGTCCAGCAGCAACGTGCGGACAATCAAGGCCACGGCATGACCGATATTACGATCGCCGCCAGTCCGGATTTGAAGAGTCTCAGCCGCCACGCCGTGATCGCGATGGCGGCGATCATCGGGCTATTCGGCGGCTTGATCTACTGGGCTTCGACAGTCGACATCGCCGGAGCCGTCATCGGCCAAGGCACCATTGCCGTGGAAAGCTACGCCAAGCGCGTGCAGCATCAGGAAGGCGGCATCGTGAAGCAGATCCTTGCTCGAAACGAAGATCATGTCACCGCCGGCCAACTCCTTGTGGTTCTGGATGACACCTCGATATCGGCCAACCTGACCATCGTGCAAACCCAATTGCATGAGGCACACGCAAGGGAAGCGCGCCTTGTCGCCGAGATCGACGGGAACGGCACCTTTGCCATCCCTGCGGAGCTCAAGGAAAGCGGCGCCGACCCGCAGTTCGCGCGCCTGATATCGACCGAGCAGCGCATCATGGCGTCACGCAAGGCCACCCGCGACAATCGCGTCGCACAGCTTAATGAACAGATCGTCCAGGTCGAGCGCCAGATTGAAGGCCTGGCCCTTCAGCAAGCCGCCGCAGAACATCGCCTGCGAACTCTCGACAAGGAGTTTTCGGATTTAGGCACCCTGCTCAAGCGTGGCCTTGTCGAAGCCAGCCGGGTCAACACGCTGGACAAGGACAAGGCCAGCGTCGAAGGCGAATTAGGGAGCCTCATTGCCGCCACCGCCCAGGCGCGTGCGTCCATTGCGGAACGGCGGCTTCAGATCAGCCAGATCGAGGACGACTTTCTCGCACAGGCCTTGGCAGATCTGCAGGTGACGCGCCGGGTCATCGCAGAGGCCGAGGAGCAGGTACGCGCCATGCTCGATAAGCAGCAACGCACCGAGGTGCGCGCACCACAGGCCGGCATCATCCATGAATCAAGTGTTCATACAGTCGGTGGTGTCATCGCGCCGGGCGAGACGCTGATGCTGGTCGTTCCCCAGGACGACAAGCTGGTAGTCAACGTTCGAACCAGCCCAACGGACATCGACAAGATCTCAGTCGATCAGCCCGTAACCATCCGTCTTTCCAGCTTTGACCGGAGCTCGACGCCTGAACTCCACGCGCTGGTGAGCAGTATCTCTCCCGATCTGACTCATGATCCGGTCACGGGCCAATCCTTCTATACGACGCTGGTGTCGATACCCGAGGCCGAACGGGCACGGCTCGCCTCGAATGTGAAGCTAATGCCTGGAATGCCGGTTGAGGCATTTATCAAGACGGAGGACCGCAGCGTCCTTTCCTACCTCATCCACCCATTCGCCGAGCGGTTGACCAGGGTCTTTCGAGAAAGTTGATCTGAAGCATTTGCCGGTGCGGATCTTCCAGAGCCCGCTATCGACCGGAGGTCGGAGGCGGCATCTCGGGGCCAGGCCCGCCAGTGAAAACGGAGGGATCGGTGATGATCTGTCCGGCACCGCCAGGGGCCGGCGGCGTCGCTTCCGGCAGGTGCACCAGATCCTTCACGTTGCTCAGCAGCGGCAGCATCTTGGCCGATGCCAGCCGGAACGCCCAGCCATCGCATCTGGCGTTGATCGCTGCGGCGAGCGCGGCTCCAGGAGAACCCGACGGCGCCTCTGCGTGGAAGCTGACCCAAGGTTTGCCGTCCGCCTCGCCAAGCTGCGCCTGCAGCACCATGCCTGCGCTGGTTTCGAACCGCACCGCGCGCGCGCTCTGCGTCACGTTGGCGGCCTTGCGCACATCCTCGAATGAAACCGCCACCAGCGACTGCTCGATGCGCTTGATCAATGCATCGTCCGCAATGACGCTCTTCTCGGCGGCATAGGCCGGATCGATCGCCTGCAGCGTATAATTGGGGGAGCCGTCCAGCTTCCTGACGTCCAACACGGCCGCCCCGCGCTCGCTGATGGTGATGTGCCCAATACCGGTTCCATCGATATTGAGGAGCGGCTCGAACCAATCGCCGAGCGCTGGAGCCACCTGGACGACCCCGGTTGCCAGCCATGACTGGCTTTCGCCGGACCGCCGCATGAACGTCCCGCCCCTGACATCCGATCCGAGGCTGCTGCTGACCTTGCCGAGCAGCAGGTCGGCCAGCACCTTGTCGCCGCCAAGCACACGAACCTGCGCAGAACGGCCACCGGCTGCCACGTCCTCGACGCCGATGCGGTCATACCAATCCGGCTTGCTAGTCTTGGCCTCGATGCCGTGCATCGCCGCGACATCGGCGACGAGTTTGCTCGCCACCTCGCCGCGCGCAGGATAGCTCGCGTGCGCAGTGTCCAGCCATGCCTTGCCCTCGTGCCGCAATTGCAGCTTGAAGGTCGGCGTGGTCAGATCCAGCCCATCAGTTGCCGCATCAGCCTGCGCCAGTGCGGGAAACAGCGGACCGGAATTGGCCGCGGGGATGGCATGGTCCCGCTCTTCGGCCCAGATTGCCCACGCCGCTCCGAACAATGCCAAGACAGTGACGACCGTCAGGACAAGATACCAACGCTTCGACATCTATGCGATCTCCGCGCGACGCTGCCGCCGCAGATAGCGCCGCAACCGCGCCGTTCGCCACAGCGCCAGCAGCAGCGCGGCGATCACCAGCAGCGCCGGCACTAGCGCGATATTGATGAGCTTGAGCCGTTGTTCGAGCGCTTCCATGTCGGCGCGCAGGGCCTGCCGCACGTCGCGCAATTGTACCCGCAATTCGGCGATCTTGGTGTTGAACTGCGTGGCGGCCTGCTGCTGCTCGCGCGACAACGCGATCGGATTGCTGCCGTCCTGAGCCGCACCTTGCGATTGCAACTGCCGCTGTTGCACGTCGGCCAGTTCCTGCGTCAACCGCTGCTCGGTGGCGCGATAGGTCGTTTCGGCCCGATTTTGCATCGCCTGCACCGTGGTGAATGGACGGCTGATCTCGCCGCCGCCGCGCACGTTGATCAGCGCATCGCCGCCAGCGAGATCGCCGATCGCGTTGAGCACGAAATCGGCATTGCTTGACATCGCACGGCCGTCCTTGTCGATGACATGGCTATCGGCCAGCATGTCGGAGTCGGCAACGACGATGACGTTGATCGGCTTTTCCGAACCAGCTAGCGGCTTGGGCGCGTCGGGCCGGGCCGGCTCGATGCCGTCTCCGCTTGGCCGCCCGCTCGGAAACGCGGTCTTCGCCGATCCGGTCACCCGCACCGCCAGCGCCTGCCGCTCGCCCGAGGGTTTGAACTGGTCGAGCAGCGTATTCGGATTGGGCCGCTGCAGGATCGCGGAACGGTCGAACAGCATCGAATTTGCCGTGCTCTGCAGCAGCGGCGTGATCTTGTTCGTCGTTCCCGCCGACGCATGGATCGAGCCGGCGCTCGACATCCGCATCGCATTAAGCCGCGCCGTCGCCGGCTCGACTGGATTGAAGGCCGGGCCGCTCACGCGCAGCCAGGGCAGGTAATCGGCTACCACGCGCTGCTGGCCGGCCACGCCCACAGTCTGGATGGCCATGTCGCGGTCGCCGACGACCTTGTTGGGATCCATCTGCAATCCCCACGCCTGCATCAGCGGCGCAAGGTCGGATGAGGCGTTGAGCGGCACGTTCGGATTGCCCGGATCCGGCGCCGAATTTTCCGCGATCGGATCGAGGAACACCAGCGCCGCCCCACCGCGCAACACGAACTGGTCAATGGCGAACTGGTTGAGAGGGCTCAGATGCGCCGGATGGGCGATGAACAGCACGTCAGTGCCGGGAGGAATGGCGTCGCTATTGGCCGGCACCGCTTCAAGCTGGTAATCTTGGCTCATGATGTCGAGCATCGCCCAGGGCCGCTTGCCATTGGCCATCGCGCCATACATCGAAAGCCCGTCGATCACCGCGACCCTGGTTTCATCCGGCTTGCTCAGCCGATAGACCAACCGCGTCAGGTCGTATTGCAGGAACGCCTGCCGGGCCGGGTCGAGGAACGGAATGGTCTCAAGCGTATCGAGGCTATTGGTTCCGACCAGCCCGAAATAGCCGCGCTCGCCGGAGCGGTTGAGGTTGAACCCGGCGAGGCCAAAACCCAGTGCCTGGTCTTCTTCGGCGGAGAACGGCGCCACGTCGATGATCTGCAGGCGGATCTTGCCGCCCGCCACCTGCTCGAATGTCTTGAGCAACTGCACGACCTGCACCGCATGCGTCTGCAATTGGGAGACCGACTCCAGCAATTGCCGGGTCCGGTAGAGTTTGATGGTGATCGGTTCGCTCAGGCCGCCGATGACGTTTCGCGCCCCAGGCGACAGCGTATAGAGCGAGCGTTGGGTCAGATCGAGCTGAGCCCCGTCAAGGCGCAAGGATGAAATCAGGTTGAGGGCGAAGAACAGGATGATCGCCAAGGCGATCGCCCCAGCCGGAGGCATACGCATCTGCTTGAGAGCGCTCATCAACTTCCCCTCCGCATATCGAGTATCTGGCAGTTGAGGAAGAGGAACAGAATAATGAACGACAGGAAGAACACCACGTCCGAGGCCTGCAGCACGCCGCCGGTGATGGCATCGAAATGCCGGGCGAAGGAGAACGAAGCGATGAGGTCGACGAAATAGGTCGGCGCCCACCCGTTGAACAAGGCCAGCACCGCATCCTGGCTGCTCAGCAGCATCACGAAGCCGAAGGCGACGCTGACCACGAACGCCGTGACCTGGTTGCGCGTCAGCGCTGAAACGAAACAGGCCAGCGCCAAAAAGGCGCCCCCCATCATGGCGCTTCCGGCGTAACTGGCAAGGATCACGCCATTATCCGGCGACCCCAGATAGTTGACGGTGATCCAGATCGGAAAGGTCAGCGCCAAGGCCAGCAGGGCGAACGCCCACGCGGCGAGGAATTTTCCACCAACCGCCTGCCAGGTGGTCACCGGCATGGTCATCAGGAATTCGATGGTGCCCGAGCGCCGCTCCTCGGCCCAGAGCCGCATCCCGATCGCCGGCATCAATACCAGGAACAACCAAGGGTGAAAGTTGAAGAATGGCACCAGATTGGCTTGTCCCACCCCGAAGAAATTGCCAACGAAAAACGTCAGCGCACCGGTCGCGACCAGGAACACCACGAGGAACACGGTGGCGAGGCTGCTGGAAAAGTACGCGCCGAATTCGCGCCGGGCGATAGTCAGGAGATTGATCATAGCGCTCAGGCTGTCCGCTCGGCATCTGCGCCGGTGACGCGCCGGAAGGTCTCGTCCAGCCGGCCCGTCCGGCTCTGCAATTCAAGGATGCCGATGCCCGCGGTGCCCAGCGCGGCACTGATCGCCTCGAGCGGCGCAACGCCTTTCGCGGCATCGACCACCAGCAATTGCGTATCCTCGGCCCTGCCCTCGCGCGCAACCTTTGTGACGCCCGTGATCGCCTTGAGCACGGTCACGGCGCGCTCGGCGGCGGCGGCGCGGACGCGCACCATGGCAGTGCTGCGATCGATCCCCCGTGCGTGTAGTTCGGCCGGCGTGCCTTCGAGCACGATGCGACCCTGGTCGATGATGATGGCGCGATCGCAGACCGCATCCACCTCCTCTAGCAGGTGGGTGGAAATGATGATGGCTTTGTCCCGGCCCATGCCGCGGATCAGCTGGCGCACCTGATGCTTCTGATTGGGGTCCAGCCCGTCGGTCGGCTCGTCGAGAATTAGGATATCGGGATCGTGCAGCACAGCCTGCGCCAGCCCGACGCGGCGCTTGAAGCCCTTCGACAGCGTCTCGATCCGGCGCAGCAGCACCGATTGCAATTCCAGCGCCCCGACCACTTCGCGGATGCGGCGGCGCTTCAGTTCTCCGCCCATGCGCCGGATATCAGCGGTGAAATCGAGCAGCGCGGCGGTGGTCATTTCGCCGTAGAGCGGCGCGCCTTCGGGAAGATAGCCGATCTGCCGCTTGCACGCGATCGGGTCCTGCCGAATGTCGCTGCCATTGATGCGCACCTCGCCCGAGGTGGATGGCATGTAGCCGGTGATGATCTTCATGGTCGTCGACTTGCCGGCGCCGTTGGGACCCAGAAAGCCGAGTATCTCACCCTTGCCGACCGAAAACGTCACGCCGTTCACGGCGTCGATCGGCCCAAAGCTCTTGCGCAGGGACCGCACGTCAATAACCGAATTCATTAGACAATTCCTGATGCCGTCACGCACGACCAGCGCCGGTAAGCGTCAGCCGCGCAAGCGAACGGCCGGGGTTTGCGCCCCGGCCATTCTGATCTCCTGCCGACTACTTGTTGAGCGGCGTCTGGTCGATGCGCTTGTCCAGCGCGAACACGAACAGGTAGGCGCTGTGCATCAGGTCGGTGTAGCGGCGCGGGTGCACGTGCAGACCGCTGGACTGGAACGCAATGTACTGCGTTGAGCCGACCGCAAAAGTCATCGGCGGCGCCTTTAGCGGCGTACCGACGTTGAAGCGCCACAGTTCCTGCAGCGTCTCGTCATTGTAGGCGACGAGGTCGCCCGAGGTCAGCGTGGTGAACACCAGACCGCCCGCGGTCGAGAGCACGCCCGAGCGCACTTCGGTGTCGAGCACGACCTTGCCCAGCATCTTGTTGTCCTTGGCGCTGACCGCAGTCAGGCCGCCATAGTACAGATCGCTGGTGAAGGTACGGCCGACCATCTGGTTCTTGTCGTCGACGGCCGTGCCGCCATTCTGCGTAAAGCAGCCTTCGGTGCCCACCGCGTAGGTGATCTGCTTGACCGGATTGAACGCCGGCGGCTGCATCGCGATACCGCCATGCCAAGTCGGGCAGGCCGTCTTGTTCGGATCGCCGCGCAGCATGCGGGTCGCCGGGATGTAGGTCTGCACGTCAAGCTTGGGATCGTACTCGATCGGCTTGCCCTCGGCATTGATGCCGGTGGTCCAGGTCACCTGGTCGGCGTACTGGCTGACATTGATGAATTTGCCGTTATCCGAATTGAGCTTGTAATAGAAGCCGTTGCGGCCGAAGTGGCCAATGACGCGCTGCGGCTGGCCATCGACATTGAGCGTTTGCACCATGTTGACGCCGTTTTCGTCATAGTCCCACGCATCGTTCGGCGTGTACTGGAAGTACCAGTTCAGCTTGCCGGTATCGACGTTGATCGAGACGGTCGAGTCCGAATAGAGGTTATCGCCCGGACGGAACTCGGCGTCGTAGATCGGCACGGGATTGCCCACGCCCCAGATCGCCGAACGGGTGGCCTTATCGTAGGAACCCGCGGTCCACATACCGCCGCCGCCCGACTGCCAGGCCGTGCCGGCCTTGTCTTTCCAGGTCTCGCTGCCCGCATCGCCCGGCTTGGGGATCGCGTACCAGCGCCACAATTCATCGCCGGTCTTGGCATCGAGTGCCGCGAGCCAGCCGCGTGTACCGGCATCGCCAGCGCCGTTCGACACCAGGATCTTGCCTTCCACGGCGATCGGCTGCGTGACGAACGCTTCCTGCCCGCCGAACTCGGTCTTCTTGGCGACCTTCTTGTCCCAGACGATCTCGCCGGTATCGCGGCTGACGGCGACGACGCGGCCATCATAGAGCGAACTGTAGATGTTGTTGCCGAACATAGCGATGCCACGCGAGTTCGACTTGTTGGTCTCATGGTCGATCGCCGGATCGGCGACCCACAGCAGATCGCCGTGCTGCGGATTGGTCACGTCGATCTTGAAGACGCGCCCCCACTCGCTGCCGGCATACATCATGCCATTGTCGACCAGCGGATTACCCTGGATGTCGGGACCGTTCGGGCCCACGACGTCGTTGGCGCCACCGAGCGACATCGCCCACACCATGCGCAGATTGCCGACGTTGTCGCGATTGATCTGGTCGAGCTGCGAATAGCGCCAAGACTCCAGATTGCCGTTGGACGTGATCCAGTTCTGCGGCTCGTTGGACGCATTGAGCATGCGCGCATTGGTAACCGAAAGGGCGAAACTACCCTCCTTGATCGGCGCCGCAACTACCTTGGCTGCGGCCTTGGCGGGAGCGGCGGGCTTCGCAGGAGCGGCAGCGGGCGCTGCCGGTGCGGCAGCCGGCGCTGCGGCCTGCTGGGCGACGGCGGGCAGGAGCAGTACGCCCTGGGCAACGCCAGCGAGTGCGATCATAAGCCACAGCCTATGACGCGATTGTGATACCGAAGTCAATTTTTCCTCCAAGGATAGTGCGAAAACCAAGGCTTTCCGGAGAGTGGCGAGCCCCCTCGCCGCGCAAACATACGATTGCCTGAGATGAATCTCCCCAGCGCACCGTAGCGGCCGGAATTGACGAAAACAATGCTGTCAAGGCCTGAACAACATAGGCAAAACTACTACATCACATCACCAAATGCGCCGGAGAATCAGCGGGATAGTTTGCCTTGTGCAATGGCAGCGGGGTTGACGCATCTCGCCCAGCCCGGCAGGTTGTTTGCTTTCTTCTGATAGCGAAATTGTAGGTGACTTATGGACGTGCATGCTTCCCCCCTTGGTCTGGTTTTGGGGGCGCTTGCCCTTGTCGCCGCCCTGAGCCTGCCGGCTGCGGCCCAGCAGGCGCCTGCGGCCGAAGCCTCCGCCGCGGCAACCTCCGCAGCCGCTCCGGCGGCAGGCAAGCCGGTGAGTTTTGCATCGGGGCAGGCTCGGCAGGGATCCTTGCTCTACCGCGATAGCTGCGCCTCGTGCCACGGCGACCGGCTCAACGGGGCGCTCGACGCTCCGCCGCTGTCGGGTACGAATTTCATGGGCAAATGGGGCGGCAAGCCAGCTTCCGAACTCTTCACCTTCATCAGCACCAACATGCCGCAGGATCGGCCGGGCGCATTAAGCCCGAAGGAATACACCGAGATCGTCGCTTTCGTCCTGAGCAAGAACGGGGTCGAGGGGGGAGACGAAGACCTGCCGTCCGATCCGGCGGCGCTCGCCGCCATGACCCTGCCCGCAGCCCAGTAGCATTTCCCAGCCCGGCGCACCCCAGGAGCGCCGGGTCTCTCCTACGCCTGCGGGTGGACAGCATGCATATCATACGAGTTCTGGCCGTCGGGCTGTTGCTCGCCGGGTCATGGCCGGTCGCGGCGCTTGCCGATCAGCGTGCCGACTTCATCGCCGGCAAGAGCAAGGATTGTCCCGGGTGCGACCTGCAGGGCATCAACGAAAAGCGAGCCGACCTCGGCAAGGCCAATCTAGCCGGCGCCAACCTGACCGAAGCCAACTTTCACGACGCCAACCTGGCCGGCGCCAACCTGGACGGCGCCACGCTGGTGAATGCCAATCTCAATATCGCCGATTTGCGGGGTGCCAAACTTACCCATGCCGATCTGACCGGAGCGATGCTCTACGGAGCCCGACTGGGCAGGGCCAAACTGGCGCAGGCCAACCTGACCGGCATTCTCGCCCGAACCGCCGAACTCACCAATACGGACCTGACCGGCGCAATCATGACCAGGGCCGATCTGCGCCTTGCCCGCATGGCCGCGGCAAAGCTTACGGGCGTCGATCTTCGCGGAGCTCGGCTCGATGAAGCCAATCTGCGCAACGTCGACTTCAGCAACGCCCGGATCAGCGAAGCGTCCGTCACTTTCGCCAGCCTTCGCGGCGCCAACCTTTCGGGCACCGATCTCAGCGGCACCGATCTCTATCAGTCGGACCTGGCGGAGGTCGTATTCGACCAGACGAATTTCACCCAGAGCCGGCTGTTGAAAGCCAAGGTGCTCGAACTGGACCTGCAGCAACACACCACCCTCTCGGGGACCATCCTGCCCAATGGCAGAAAGTCCGATGCATCGGAGTGACGGCTACTGCGCCGGCTTCGGCGCCGCCGCCGCGTAGACTTCGGCGCGCGTCAGGCTTTCGAACTGCCCGACGGTAAGCTGACCCGTGTGCGGGTCGCGGGCAGCCTGCCCCGCCTTGCGGAAGTAGCGCTGCTGCATCACGTAGCGCCGGCCTTCCGCGGCATCGGTGCGCTCGCAATCGGTCTTGATGGCGTTCCCGCCAACCCCGGATTCGTGTGCGCCCAGCGGTTGTTGGACGCAATCTGCGCTCGCCGAGAGCTTGAACTGCCCGGCAAGGTACGGCGCCAGCAGATAATGCTCCTCCCGCGACCGCAGGTTGGCGAAATCATTGTCGGGCTGCTGCTCATATCTGGGATCGGTGACGAGCCGGATTCCCTGCAATATGCGGGCATTGTCGAAAAGCGCCGAGGCGATGATGGGGAAGGACTTGTCCACGGTGCCAACATCGCGGCCGATGCGGATATCCTCGTGGGCCCGCGCGGTGTATTCGGCTTCGTCATCATATTCGAAGTAGACCTCGTGCAGTCCGGAGGCCTCCGGCGCGCATAGGCCGAAATCCGCCCAGCCCTTCAACTGCGTCAGCGGCGGCCCGCCATTGCTGCCGCAGGCGTAGCCCTTGAATTCAATCGGGGCCGGCATCTTGTCCACACTGGCGCCCAACGGCAGGTCCCAGATCTTGAGTCTCGGGTGCGGCGGCGCGGCGGCCCCTGTCAGCAGCAGCAACGCCATTCCGAGGCCCGCCAATCGGGCAGCCGCGCCCAGCGTCGTACTCTTGCGAGCCTTCATCGCATCCCCCTATTACAAAATATCATCGCAGGAACGCTGCCACCGAACGCCTGTAGAGCAGCAGCGCGGGGACTGTGGCAAGCAGGACGCCGATCACCGCGCCGGACGCCGCCAGCACGAATTCGTCCATCCCCAGGCTAGCGGTGAGCTTGACGCCGCTCATGCGGGCGATCAATCCCGAAGCGAACGAGGCAACGCCATAGCCCACCCCCACGCCGAGCACGACGCCCGTCAGCACGATGGCGCTGGCAAACAGCCACACCGATAGGAACACGTAGAGGCGCGACGCGCCGAGCGCCCGCAGCACGGCGAACTGCGTTTCGAACAGCTTCATCAGGGCGAACACGCCGGCAAAGATGGCAAGGAACGCCAGCACCTGGGTGACGCTCGCCATGATCGACATCACCTGGCGGATGTTGCCCATCAGGTCATAGAGCTGCAGCAACACCTCGGCCGGAAAGAAGGCCATGCTCTGCGGCGTTTTGTAGGCGTCGCGCAATCCGTACATGTCGGCGAACGTCCGCGCCTTGATGACGATCGCCGGCAGCCCCGGAATGCGGGATGGATCGAACGGGGGCCCCACCTGCACGGTACCCTCCGGATGGCCGTTGGGCAGGCCGTGCGCCTCCCAGAGCGTCTCGATCGGCACGATCACCGCGCGATCCCAGGGATTTCCGATCGGCTTCATGCGCCCCACGATCGTCAGTTCGTAGTGGTGGTGGCCCTCCTCGGCGCCCGCAGCTTCATCCCCGTCTTCGAAGGCGCTGCTGCCATGCAGCGGCACGACGTTCTGGCCCATGTGGAAGGGCACGCTGGCGCCGACCACGGCCTCCAGGGAATTGGCGAACATCCGTCCCTCGCTCAAGCCGTCGCTGAGCCGATTGACGAATTGCGGGATGGTACCGACCACCTGCAAGCCGGAGACATTGTCGCCGAAGCCGATCGGCGCCGCATATTCCACCCGCTTGTCGGTCAGTGCCTGAGCGACGATGGCCGGATCGAGCAGTTTCACCGCGCTCGGTCGCAGGAAGACGGTGTTGAAGACGATTTCCGTCGGATTGCCGGGCGCCGCCACCAACAGGTCGAAGCGGTCGGCAGCCATGGCGCTGCCTTCGCGCAGCGAGCGCTCCTGCGCCGAAATGCCGATGCCGAGCGCCACGGCGATGGCGATCACGACCACGAAGATCGCCGTCGTTGCCGGGTGGCGACAGATCATGGCCCAGGCAATGCTGGTCGGGTTCATGATGGGGCACCTGCGCCGAGGGTTGCCGTATCGCTGACGATTTTACCGCGCTCGAGCCGGATGACGCGCGGGCAGCATTCGATGACGATTGGGTCATGGGTGACGATCAGGATCGTCTGTCCGGCCGCCGCCTCGGTCAGTGTCTGGGTGATCTGGCGCGCACTTTCTTCATCGAGGCTTGCCGTGGGCTCGTCGGCGAGCAGGATTGATGGGCGCAGCAGCAGCGCCCGGGCAATCGCGGTTCGCTGCCGCTCGCCCCGCGACAAGGTCTTGACCGAGCGGGCGCCGATCGGCACGCCGAAATCGGAAAGTAGTTGGACTGCCCGGCGATGCAAACTGTCCGGCACGGTGAAGTTGGAAAAGGTCGCCGGCAGCGTCACGTTGTGGATCGGGCTCAACTGGTCGATCAGGTGAAATTCCTGGAACACCAGTCCGACATTGCTGTAGCGCCAGGCGTCGGACGCCGATTGCCGCAACCCGGCGAGGTCAGTGTCCCCCCACACGACTGAGCCCTGGTTGGCCTTCAATATCCCGGCAAGCACGTGCAGCAGCGTGGTCTTGCCGGAGCCCGACGGGCCGGTCAACGCAACGAGGCTCCCTTCGCCGACATCCAGCCGGGGCACATCCAGGATCGTCTTGCCGCTGAAGGCGACCGCAATATCCCGGAGCTGGAGGCTGGCGCCCCCGCCTCCGTTCCGCTCTTGAGTCAATGCCGTCACTCCCCCATCCGGAACCAAGCCGGCGACTAGAACCCAATCGAAACGGTCGGGCGGCCGTGGTACTCCGAATCGATCAAGCGGACCTTGCTCACAAAGCCGGTGTCCTGGTCGGTCTTGACGCCGATATCCAGCTTGCCGGTCACAACGATCCCTTGGTCATAGTTGAGCATGTGGATCGGATCGCGCGTATAGACCAGCACGATGTTCTGCGGCCATTGGGCCGCCGAATCGCAGAACGGGCAGATCATCATCGGCTCGGTACCGAGCACGAAGAACTTGGCATTGGGCTTCAGCGGCGGGGCCATGAAGCCTTTCAGGCTCACCTCGGTTCCGTTGAAAGCCTTTGCCTGCTGGGAAAGGTCGGCATCGTCGTAGAGGCTCTTCATGGCGAGATCTTGCGATGCGAGCGCCGGAAGAGGCAGCAACAACATCGATGAACCGGCAATCAACAAATTACGTCGCGTCAGCATAGGAACGTCCTCAAACCCGCCCCATGCCGCAGCATAGCACGTTTGATCAACGTAGACTGCTCCGGCTGATCTGTGAATGTACCACGTGCCTCCCAAAAGATCAGATCGCGCAATAAGCAACATAGGTTTTGTCAAAGTTGTAGCCACGGCGCAGTCAAGGGTTGAATACGCCGCCACCGGCCTGCCTGCCCTTGATAGCCTCGTTGCACAAAGCAATGTCCAGGTATCAGCTTGTTCCAGATCAGCGCGTGCAATTGTGGCAACCAGCAACGCGCTACCAAGCTTCGAGCCAACCTGGCACTCGTAAAAGAAAATTGGCTCATCTCCGAGACCTTCTACGCGATCGCAAGTCCTTTGGGATGGAACTTTCGAGGCCCCCTCCTTGTTATGAAACATCAGTACTTCTGGGACTGTAGTTGCTGAAGCGCGGAGGATACCGTGACTTACAAGGCTGCTATATATGTCGTCACGGCCTTTTTTCATTTCATGTTGATCATGCCGGTGATGTCCGCTGACTTGAGAAATGCGTCGCCCTCGGGGTCGTGGGTGTCTTCGGATGGGCAGGTTCGGGTAAGCGTCAGTCTGTGCGGTGACGGCACACAGCTTTGCGCGCGGCTTACCGGCCTGAGCGGCAACGCCCGCAGCTCCGACAACCTGCCGTTGCTCAACACCCTCGTGCTGAACAGCGCTGTGAGGTCCGGTCTTGGCACATGGCGAGGTGTGGTTCACTTCAATGGCGCAAGTACGCCCGGTAAAATCACCTTTGAGAACGCTCGCACGGTGACCCTGAGCGGCTGCCGCTTCGGGGTCTGCAAATCCATTGAGTTCAACCGCAGTTGATTCCCAAGTTGGGCAACCGCCTGAGCTAGGCCAGCGGCTTATCGAGGCTGGCCTATGCGCCAGATGTCCAGCGTGGTGGCCAGCAGTTGCGGGTCGTCGACCAGCTTCACATCGTGGTCGACGCGAACGGTGCGAAAGAGCAGTGACATGGGCAAGGGCGCCCAGGCATTGCCGAGGTTGACGCAGGATGTAAAACGCCAAGGCTTTCCTATATCCAGTTTCAGATTGGAGGCTCGGCATGCGTTCATCCCGACAGGATACGGAAAGACATCGCGAAGCGATCATCGATGCGGCGGCAAGGCTGGTGCGCGAAAAGGGATTTGACGCGGTCAGCATACCCCTCCTGATGGCAGAGATCGGCATGACGCATGGTGGGTTTTACCGCCACTTCGCGTCAAAGGAGGCGCTGGCGCCGTTGGCCCTCGCGCGAGCATTCCAGGATGGCGTTGGCCTGGCGGACACCGCTTCCGCCAATAATCCCGATGATCCGGACGGGGCGCTGACGGAACTGGTTGCCACCTACCTCTCGACGGATCATCGCGATAACCCAGGCGCGGGGTGCTCCTCGTCCGCATTGGCCGGCGATATGGCACGTCAGGATGCCGACAACCCGTTGCGCAAAGCCTATGAAAGTGGCGTTTCCGATATGGTCGACGCCATCGAAAAACTGTCTGGACCGAAGTCGCCGCAAAGTCACGAGAAGGCGCTCCTCACGCTCTCGACAATGATCGGTGCGCTGCTTTTGTCCCGAGCAACACGGGGCAGCACCATTTCCGACGAATTCCTCGCCGCCGCGCGTGACGGGATAATCGAAGGACGCTGATCAGCTGCCAAAATATCCCATGAGCCGGCCTTGCCGTTTTAGATGACAACCATCATCTAAACTGCGCCGGACGCGATGTGCGGCATTGCGCCATTTTGTCGGCGCCTCGTTCATGGAGAATACAATGTCCGCCCAACTACCCCTTGGCACTGCTCTGATCACTGGCGCCTCGTCCGGCATCGGGGAGGTCTATGCCGATCGCCTCGCCAAGCGCGGCCACGATTTGATTCTCGTGGCGCGCAATGCTGATCGCTTGGCCGTCCTGACTGAAAGGCTTGCTGGCGCGACCGGCCGCAAGGTCGAGACCATCGTGGCCGATCTGGGCGTCGCCGCCGACCGTCGGCGCGTTGAGTCCCGCCTTCGCGACGACCAATCCATCGCACTGCTGATCAACAATGCCGGCGTGCTCGCTAGTGGGCCGCTGGCTTCGGCAAATGCCGATGACGTCGAAGCAATGCTCGATGTCAACGTCACTGCCCTCACCCGCCTTGCTGCAGCCGCCGCAGCCGCCTTTGTTCAGCGCGGCAGCGGCGCGATCGTAAATCTCAGTTCAGTCATGTCGATGCTAGACACGCCAAACACAGCTGCCTACGGCGCGACCAAGGCCTACGTCCTCAGCCTCACCCATTCGCTCCATCTTGAGCTCGCGCCTCGCGGCGTCCAGGTCCAGGCGGTGCTGCCCGGCTATACGCGAACGCCGATGATCCAGGATGGCGAGGGTCTTCCGCCTGAACTCGTCATGGAAGTCGATGACCTGGTCGATGCCGCCTTGGCAGGGCTCGACCAGAAGGAGCTGATCACGATCCCGTCGCAACACAAGCTCGACAGCTATCAGCAGGTTTTCCAGGCGCGCGCTGACCTGGTTTCTCACCTCGTCGGCAACAAGCCGGCAGCGCGCTATAACGCGACATCGAGCGCAGCTGCCTGACCTGTAACCTCGGCCGGGCAACCGGCCGAGGACACGCCAATCAGTGATCGCGGCTGAATTGCGCAGCTCTGCTGCTCGGATGGCTCCTTCCCGCCCACGGCCGGTTTCACTGAGCCTGGGCCGGGCGCGGCCATGATAACTCGACCGTTGCGTCTCCTGGATGCCGAGAACGGCGTGCTAGCCCATTCTATCGGAGCAAAAGTTAGTTCGTTGTAGCAGGGCGCCAGGTTCAACTTAGTCCAATTTCGTCACTGGCCCGCGCCCTAGGTAAGAAATAAACATATGTTAAGCGGGGTGGTTTCAGGGGGTCGGTGATGTGGTCACATTCGAACGCCAGCATTCTTATCGTTCAAAACGACACGCCGGACGCCCATGCTACGGAAAGCATGCTTTTGCGGCTTGGCTATGAGGTTACCGCGAGTACGGAGGACGCCGCCGGCGCCTTGCTGGCGCTGAAGACCCGCCGACCCAATATCGTGCTCCTCGATCTTTCGCTTGGCGCTGACACGAGTCTCCTCGTAGCAAAGCGTTGCCGCAAACTCGGCGTGCTGATCGTCTGTACCAGTGACGACCCCGCGTCGCAGGTCGGCCCAACTTACGGCGATGCTCCCATGCTGCTAAAGCCGTTCGGGCTCGAGGGGCTCCGCCTGGCGCTCAAG
>JAQGKB010000224.1 GCA_028290345.1 Hyphomicrobiales bacterium
AATGGCGATTAGCGGCTTCCTGGTCATCACCTACTACCTGACCGTCGGCAGTCCGCTGGCCGCGCTGGCCCACAGCGCCGCGGGAAGCCTGTTTTAGTGGCAGCCCATCCGACAGTTCAGCTTGGGGCCGGCGCGCTTGCCGCCTTGCATCGACTTGAGCATGTCGCGGAAATCGGCTCGACCAGCGCCGAACTGGTGGCCCGCGCCCGCGCTGGCGAGACCGGGCCACTCTGGCTCGTTTCAGACGTGCAGACCAGTGGGCGCGGCCGCAGCAGCCGCAACTGGGCATCGCCGGGCGGCAATCTCTATGCCTCGCTGCTCTTGACCGACCCAGCACCTGCTACCCATATCGCTGAATTGTCGTTTGTGTTCTCGCTGGCGTTGCGCGACGCGGTATTGGCGGCCGCACACCTATATGACGACGCGGCGCTTGCCCTGAAATGGCCAAATGACCTGATGGTCGAGGGACAAAAGACCGCCGGCCTGCTGCTCGAAGGTGGGCAGGTGGCGGGAACTTCATTCGTCGTCGCCGGTTTCGGTGTCAACATCGTGTCGCACCCGGATGGAACAACCCATAGGGCGACGCATCTGGCTGCCGCCGGACATATTCTCGACCGCGATAGCCTGCTAGTCGCACTTGCCCATAGCGTTGCTTCACGGCTGGCGCAGTGGGATCGTGGCGCCGGATTTGCGCGTCTCCGCACCAGTTGGCTGACATATGCCTATGGACGCGGTGAGCAAATGCGTGTCAACACGCTCGCCGAGAGCTTTGAAGGAGTGTTCGAGACCATCGATGCCGGCGGACGGCTGGTGGTCAAGACGCCCGAGGGCGAACGAATCATCAGCGCGGGCGAAGTGTTTGCCCTGGGCGCAGTGGTCTGACGCCGCACACGGAATTGGGGTTGAATTCATTTTTATCGCGTGACGCCGGCCGAAAGTACGCAGCCCGCTTTCGGGGTCACGCTCCATCAGGAGTTTTAAGCGCATGGTTAAGCGCGACGAATTAGTTTTTGTGCCGCTTGGCGGCGTGGGCGAAATCGGTATGAACATGGGGGCCTACGGCTTTGGCCCCGAAAATCATCGCAAATGGATCGTCGTCGATTGCGGCGTCACCTTTGGGGGCCCCAACCAGCCCGGTATCGAGCTAATCATGGCCGACCCTTCCTTCCTTGAAGAGAACGCCGACGACGTACTCGGACTGATCCTCACCCACAGCCATGAAGATCACTATGGCGCGGTGCTGGACCTTTGGCCCGGCTTTGAAAAGCCGGTGTTCGCCACCCCGTTCACCGCTGCCATGCTGGCCGCCAAGCGCGCCTCCGACGCTATTGTCGAAAACGTCGCGGTGACGCTGATGCGTCCGGGCCAGCCGTTCGCGCTCGGGCCCTTCACTATCGAGGCGATCAATGTCGCGCACTCGATTCCCGAGAGCAACGCGCTACTGATCTCGACCCCCGTTGGCCGGGTCGTCCACACCGGGGACTGGAAGCTCGATCCGAACCCCGTCGGCAATGCAGCGACTGACGTCGCCCGGTTGCAGGCCATCGGCAGCGAAGCGGGGCCGCCTCTGGCTCTGATCTGCGACTCGACCAATGCGCTCAAGGAAGGCGAAAGCCCGAGCGAAACCGAGATTGCGGCAACCCTCGAAGCCATGATCGCAGCAGCGCCCTACCGCGTCGCTGTGACCACCTTTGCGTCCAATGTCGGCCGTGTTATTTCGATTGCGCGAGCAGCCCATAAGGCCGGCCGCCAGGTGGTGATGTCGGGCAGGGCACTGCACCGCATCGGTGGCATCGCCCGCGAACTCGGCATGTTGGAAGGCATTCCGCAGTTTCTCGACCAGGACATGTTCAGGTCGTTGCCGCGCGACAAGGTCGTGCTGATCTGCACCGGCAGCCAGGGCGAGGCCCGTGCCTCGGTCGCGCGCATCGCCCGTCAGGAACATCCGGTGATCGATCTTAATGCCGGCGACAAGGTGATCTTTTCGTCCTGGGCCATCCCTGGCAATGAGCGCGAAGTGATCGACATCCAGAACCTCTTCATTGATCGCGGCATCGAGGTCATCACTCGCGATCATGGCTTGGTGCACGTCACCGGCCACCCGCGCCGCGGCGAGCTGAAGCGCCTTTATGAATGGCTGAAGCCCGAAGTTCTAGTTCCCGTGCATGGCGAGGCAGTCCACCTCACTGCCCATGCAGCGCTCGGCAAGGAGCAGGGCATCCCCAACGTCATTGCCGCCCGCAATGGCGATATGGTGCGCCTCTTCCCCGATCCGATGAACTTTCCGGGCGAGGTGCGCGTTGGCGAGCTGTACCTCGATGGCAACGTGCTCTGCACGCCCGAGGAGAGCGGGGTAAAGGGCCGCAGGCGACTGTCCTTCGGCGGCCACGTTGTGGTGAGCCTTTGCGTCAATGGCGGTGGGCAGGTATTGTCGGGGCCGGACATCGTGGTCGAAGGCCTGCCCGAAGTTGATGACGAGGAAGACTCGCTCACCGGCCTCGTGCAGCGCACGGTTGCCGGAACGCTCAAGAGTATTCCTCCGAAACGGCGTAGCGACGTCGAAATGGTCAACACGGCTCTGCAGCGCGCCATTCGCGGCGAGGTCAATGCGTTCTGGGGCAAGAAGCCGAACGTCACGGTCTTCGTGCACCGGGTGTAATGGAACGAAGGGAAGCGGCATGACAATCATCAGCTGGGTGGCATGCTATTTCGTGATCTGGTGGGTGTGCCTGTTTGCCATCCTGCCGATCGGCGCGCACAGCCAGACCGATGCCGGCGATATCATCCGCGGCACCGATCCGGGCGCGCCGGTCCTGTTCAAGGCCTGGCCCAAGATCCTCGGCACCAGCGTGCTGGCTGCCGTGGTTCTAGTCATTCTGATGTGGGCACTGACCATTCCGGCCCTGCAGCAATACGTCGCCGTGCAGCGCTGACGGCAGGGTACTCCCGAGCCGCCAACTCACCGCTCTTTCTCTCGCGTCAAGCGCGAGAATGACGACCGGTGGTTGGCGCTTGGCAGCACCCCTTGTACTCACCGGCCCATCACAAATCCGGGAGTCCGCAGCCCGGGCAGAGATGACACCCTGGCGTGGCTCACGCCAACGTGATTGCGCGCCTGGCTCCGGCGCACCCCGACCAATACTGGCCGCCTCAAAGCAGGCAGATCACCCAGTCGGTCGCTCCCAAGCAACTTCAGGACTCTTTGACAATCGCTTACGTTATAAAAAGAAAAAGCAGGGCACTGGGCCCTGCTTGAATAGTTTAGCGACAATACGCAGGTCTTAGGCACACGTGAGTGGCGGCCCGCGCTCCTCCCTTGACGTTGTCATCGTCCGGCGGCTTTGGCGCCGCCTGTAATTGATTGAACGGGACCCTAACAACTTGCTTTTGCGCTGTCACGTAGATTCTGTGACAATTGGATGGCTTGCCTTGACGGCCGATGTGCGGTTTGACTGGGGCGCGCCTACGGCCACGAGTCGGGCAGCCAGCGGGAGTTATTATGCGTTTTTCTCGATACTTTTTGCCAGTGCTCAAAGAGACACCGAAAGAGGCGGAGATCATATCGCACCAGTTGATGCTGCGCGCGGGCCTGATCAAGCAGCAGGCTGCCGGCAGCTATTCCTGGCTGCCCTTTGGCTACAAGGTGCTGATGAAAGTGCAGCGCATCGTCGAGGAAGAGCAGAACCGCGCCGGCGCCGTGGAGATGCTGATGCCGACGCTGCAATCGGCCGATCTCTGGCGCGAAAGCGGGCGCTACGACGCTTATGGCAAGGAGATGCTGCGTATCCAGGACCGGCACGAGCGCGACATGCTGTTCGGGCCGACCAATGAAGAGATGATCACTGACGTCTTCCGGAGCTACGTGAGATCCTACAAGGATTTACCGCTCAATCTCTATCACGTGCAGTGGAAATTCCGCGACGAGGTGCGCCCGCGCTTCGGCACCATGCGCAGCCGCGAATTCCTGATGAAGGATGCCTATTCCTTCGATCTCGACAAGGATCGCGCGGTCGCCGCCTACAATCGCATGTTCGTCGCCTATTTGCGGACCTACTGGCGCATGGGCCTGACCGCCATCCCGATGCGTGCCGAAACTGGCCCGATCGGCGGCGATCTCAGCCACGAATTCATCGTGCTCGCGGAAACCGGCGAGAGCGGCGTATTCTGCCACGCTGACATGCTGGACAAGCCAATTCCGCCCGCCGATACCGATTTCCGCGGCGACCTTACCCCGATCGTCCAGGACTGGACCTCGCTCTACGCGGCCACCGAAGACATGTTCGACAAAGCCGAGTATGAAGCGACCGTACCCGAAAACAAGCGCATCTCCGCCCGCGGCATCGAAGTGGGGCAGACGTTCTATTTCGGCACCAAATATTCGGAGCCGATGAAGGCCACGGTGACCCGCCCCGACGGGCAGGAAGTCGCTGTGCATATGGGCTCCTATGGCGTCGGCGTCAGCCGCGTCATTCCCGCGATCATCGAAGCCAGCCACGATGATGCTGGCATCATCTGGCCGGTGAGCGTGGCGCCGTTCGAGGCAATCTTGATCAGCCTGAAAGTGGGCGACGCCGCAACCGACGCTGCCGCGGAAAAGCTATATGCCGAACTCGATGCGGCCGGAATCGACGTGCTCTATGACGACCGCGACCAGGGCGCCGGCGGCAAGTTCGCCACGGCTGACCTGATTGGCGTGCCGTATCAGCTGATCGTCGGTCCGCGCGGCCTCAAGGACGGGCAAGTAGAGATCAAGCACCGCAAGGGCGGCGAGCGCGAAACGCTGGCCATCGACGCGGCAGTGGCACGGCTGAAGGGCCTTATCGAACCGCAAAGGCGTGACCAGGCTTGACCGCTAAAAGCAACGGGACGCGGGCGTTCTCGCCGTTCGAGCTGATCGTCGCCGGCCGCTACCTGCGTTCGCGGCGTAAGGACACCTTCATCTCGGTAATTGCCGCGCTGACCCTCACCGGCGTCGCCATCGGCGTGGCCACGCTGATCGTGGTCATGTCGGTGATGAACGGCTTCCGCGAGGAATTGCTGACCAAGATCCTCGGGCTCAACGGCCATTTCACCGCCTATCCGATCGAGCGGCAATTCACCGACTACAAGGACGTCGTCAAAAAGATCGAAGCGGTGCCGGGTGTTGTCCACGCCGTGCCCTATGTTGAGGGCCAGGCACTTGCCTCCGGCCAAGCCGATTCTGCCGGAGTTGCCGTCCGCGGCATCGATTTCGACTCGCTTAAGAAGCTGAACCTACTCTACGCGGGCGCCAAGCAAGGCGGCTGGGACGGCTGGGACGGCAGCAAGGGCGTGGCCATCGGCATACGGCTGGCGCAAAAACTCGGGCTCAACATCGGCGATCCGATCACCATCGTCAGCCCTAACGGCTCAAATACCCCGTTCGGCCAGACGCCGCAGATCCGCTCCTATCCGGTCAACGTCATCTTCAATCTCGGCATGGTCGAATTCGACAGCTTCTACGTCTATATGCCGATGACGGCGGCACAGGACTATTTCAAGCTCTATACCGACGTTCTGAAACCCGGAATGCAACCGCCCGGGCCCGACGCTACCGACACCCAGATCGATGACGCCTACCAGCGGCAGTATCAGGCGACCGCACTCGAGATATTCATCGACAATGCCGACAATATCGGCCCGATGCGCGAGAAACTGCAGGCCGGCGCCGCTCGGCCCCTGATCCTTACCGATTGGCAGCAGCGCAACGAAACCTTCTTCTCGGCGCTCCAGGTCGAGCGAATCGTCATGTTCGTGATCCTGTCGATGATCGTCGTCGTCGCCGCCTTCAACATCATTTCGAGCCTGGTCATGCTGGTGAAAGATAAGGGCGCCGATATTGCCGTGCTCCGAACCATGGGGGCGACGCGCGGCTCGATCATGCGGATCTTCTGCATGACCGGCACCGCCATCGGCTTCGCCGGCACGCTGCTCGGCTTCATCCTCGGCATGCTGATTGCATCGAACGCGGAGGCGTTGCGCGCCTTCGTTTCGGAACTCATCGGCGTGAGGATCTTTCCGCCGGAGGTGTTCTTCCTTTCGGCGCTCCCGTCGCGCGTCGATCCAATGGAAGTCACGATCGTGCTGGTCATGGCCCTCGGCCTCAGTTTCCTTGCCACGCTTTATCCGGCTTGGCGCGCCGCACAATACGATCCGGTAGAGGCGCTCCGCTATGAATGAGGTGCACCTCGACCTAAGGCAGGTCCATCGCCATTTCGGCGAGGGCGACAAGATGGTCCACGTGTTGGAAGCCGCGGACCTCACGGTGCGCAGCGGCGAACTAGTAGCGCTCGTCGCTCCGTCCGGGGCCGGGAAGTCGACCCTGCTTCACCTGAGCGGCCTGCTCGAGCGCCCTCAATCGGGCGAGATCGAAATTCTGGGCGTGCGCACCTCGACGTTGAACGATCGGGCCCGCACCCTGATGCGCCGACACACCGTGGGTTACGTGTATCAATTCCACCACCTGCTGCCCGAATTCACCGCCACCGAAAACATCTCGATGCCCCAGCTCATCGCCGGCAGGAAGAAGGCGGACGCCGACAGGCGTTCGGCCGAGCTGCTGGAAATGCTCGGCATCGGCAATCGCGGCACACACAAGCCGGCCGAACTCTCGGGCGGCGAACAACAGCGCG
>JAQGKB010000251.1 GCA_028290345.1 Hyphomicrobiales bacterium
TCCTTGGGCGCCTTGAGATTGCCCCAGAAGCGCGGCTCGTCGACATTGTCCTTGGTGATCGCGGCGCCGGGGATCTTGATATTGGGCCCCCAGGCCTCGGTCGTCAGGACGCTGTCGAGCCCGAGCACCTTGTAGGTGCCAGGCTTGATCGGCTTCTTGTTGACGACGAGATCGGCGAACATGGCGAGCGCGGCCGCCTGGGCATAAAGCGGCTGCTCGACTTCCACCTGCTCCCAGCCCTTGCGGATGAGATCGAGGCCCACTGGGGCGCCGTTCGACGAGACCAGCAGCACGTCGCCCGGCTTTTTGCCCTTGGCCTCGAGCGCAGCGACGGCGGCAACCGCCAGGTGCGCCGCATGCACGAAGACCAGGTCGATATCCGGATTGGCCAGAAGCTGATCCGAAACGATGGTTCCGGCGTTCGATGCCTCCCACTGCATCGCGGGCAGCGAGATGATTTTCACGTCCGGAAACGGCTTCATCTTGTCCTCGAAACCCTTCTGGATATCGAGCGTATAGGGATCGCTGGGGTCACCCAGCACCTGCAGTACCTTGCCCTTGACCGAGCCGTTCTTTTCCTTCAGCAGCCGCTGGATCTCGCCCGCGGCAACGATGCCGATCTCGACCGTGCCGGCAACAGACGTCAGATCCGATGGGGTGGAGGTGATCTGGCGGTCGAATTCCATCACCGGAATACCGGCGGCGCGGGCCTTCTCGATGGAAGGCTTCAGCGCGTTGAAATCGACCGCGGCGAGGACGATGGCGGCCGGTTTCAGGTTGATGACGTCGTTCATCTGGCTCTGCTGCACATCGGTCTTGTTGTCGGCGTTGAGCGATTTGACGCTGTATCCGGCCTGTTTCAGGAACGTCTCGATGGCATTGACCGACTCGGTCTGGAACTCATCGATCAACGTCGGCGCGAGATAGTAGATGGTGCCCTTGTCCTGGGCGAGGGCGGGAGAAAACAGGGCCGTCGCCACTGCCAGCCCGCCGAGAACTGCTAGAACTAGTCGCTTCATTTTGTGTCCGCTCCTGTTTCTGGTTCTATTCTTGGCCGGTCATTGCTCAGAACACGCTCCGGGCCCCTCATGCTTCGAGGCCCGTCTGTGTCCCTGCCGGGCCGGCGCCGGCAAAGGATTCTCCCGTGATCATCCGGACCACTTCGTCCGGACTGGTTTTCGAGGTTTCGACATCCCCCGCCACGATCCCCTGGCGGATGACGACGATGCGATCCGCGACCTGGAAGGCCTGCGGCATGATGTGAGTGATGACCACGACGCCGATCCCCTGGGCCGCGACCCTCTTGATCATCTCGAGTCCGCGCCGGGTCTGCTCGACCCCAAGAGCGGCGAACGGCTCGTCGAGCAGCACCAGCCTGCCGCCCCAGTGCACGAAGCGGTTGAGCTCGATCGCCTGGCGCTGCCCGCCCGAAAGATGCTCGACCTTGGTGCGCAGCGACGGAATGCGGGTGCCGGCATCGGCCATGGCCTTAGCCACTGCGGCTTCCATCGCCCGTTCCTGCAGCACCGGGATGCCGAAGTAGCGTTTGACGATCTCCCGGCCCATGAAGAAATTGGCCACGACGTCGACATTGGTGCAGAGCGAGAGGTCCTGGTAGACCGTCTCGATGCCAGCGGCCTTGGCCTCGGCAGGTGTGGCCGCCGCAAATTCCCTGCCCTCGAACAGCATGCGTCCGGACGTGGCGGCCAGCCCGCCCGCGATAATCTTGACCAGCGTCGACTTGCCGGCACCGTTGTCGCCAAGCAAAGCCACGACCTCGCCCTTGCCGATGGTGAAACTGATGCCCTTCAGCGCTTCGATGGCGCCGTAGTTCTTGGTGATCTTCTCCAATTGCAGCAGCGGCTGTTTCGGCGTCATGCTGCTTTCTCCCCGATCGGTGCCGCCAGCATTGGATCCGTGCCGGATCGGCCCCTGTCGTCTGTGAACATCTGCCCGAATTGCGGGGAGAGCACGCCCGAAGCGACCAGCGCTGCCGCGCCGCGCACCGCCGCGTCGCGCCCGCCGGTCGAGAGCATCAGGCGAGGAGCCGAGCGGTTCGTGCGCGCAGCAACCGAATTGGGCAGCGTTTCGGCGATCTCGGCGAGCCGCTCCATCAGCCATTGCGGCGCGAGGCCACCGAGGACGATAGTTTCGGGATCGAACATGTTTTCGATAGTGATGATGGCCGAGCGGAAGATCGGCGCGATTTCGGCGAACCAGGCGTCCTGCCCGATCACGGCGCTGCGCCGCTCGAACGCCTCGAACGACAAATAACGCTCGAGGCAACCGGCATTGCCGCAGGGGCATGGGTCCCCGTTCGGGACCGCCGGGATGTGGCCGATCTCGCCGGCATTGCCCCAGGCGCCGAGCAGCGCATTGCCCTCATGCACGAGGCACCCGCCCAGCCCGACCCCGAAATAGAGATAATAAAAGTTGCCGAAGCGCTCGCCGGCGCCATAGAGCCGCTCGCCCAGTGCCGCCGCGGCAAGGTCCAGCCCGCGATAGGCGGGAAGCCCGGTGGCCTCGGCCAGCCGTTGCCGCACCGGCACGCCTTTCCAGCCGACCATGGTGGTGGGGCCGACAAAGCTCATCGATTCGACGTCGAAGGGGCCGGGCATCGCGAGACCCACGCCCAGCATGCGGCCCTCCGGCCGCAAGGCCCTGAGCTCCGAGACTATCACGGCGATTTCGCCGAAGGCGGCATCCGGCGACGCCTGCCCCAGCCCGCTCTGGCGGCGTTCGACGATATCGCCGAAGATGTTGACCAGCCCGGCCTCGATGCCCAGCGGCGTGACGTGAATGCCGATGGCATAGCCGCCATCCGGATTGATGCGTAGCGCCGCGGGCGGATAGCCCCGGCCCTTCGGCTCCTCTCGCACCGACAGCACAAAACCCTGCGCTTCGAGTTCACGGATGATGGTGGAGACGGTCTGGATGGTAAGGCCGACCTGCTCGGCAAT
>JAQGKB010000253.1 GCA_028290345.1 Hyphomicrobiales bacterium
CTTGCCGACGGTAACCCGAAACTCGCCTACAAAGCGGCCGCCGGCTATGTGCACGGACCCGATGGAAGGCTGGTCGAGGCCCATTTTCATGCGGGGTGGATCGCCCTGTCGTTCCTGCATGACCCCAAGACCGCGGCGCTGCATTTCGAAAAGATGCGCACGCTCTCGACCCTCTCGGAATCGGTGACGCAGGCTGATTTCTGGCTTGGACGGGCCCGCGCTGCGATGGGCGACAAGGCCGGTGCCAAGGCTGCCTACACGGCCGCCGCGCGCTACGGCACACTCTATTATGGGCTGCTGGCCCGAGGGGAACTCGGCGTCAAGGGCGTCGAAATGCGCGGACTGCCGTCATCGCAGGCGAGCCAGGCAGCGTTCGACAGCAATGAAATCGTACGCGCTGTGCGCCTGCTTTCGGCCAACGGGCAGAACGCGATGGCCGAACCGCTGCTGAGCAATTTCGCCAATGGATTGACCAATGGCGGCGAGTTGCTGCTCGCCGCGCGCCTGGCGCAGGCTATCGATGCGCACCACCTCGCCATCTCGATCGCCGACATCGCCGATCAGCGTGGCACCCCGCTCGATCTCTTCAGTTTCCCCAAGGACGGGCTGCCCGCCAACGCGCAGTTGGCCTCCATCGATAAGGCCGCGATCTATGCCATCGCCCGGCAGGAAAGCCGGTTCAAGGTTGACGCGATTTCGGTGTCCGGGGCGCGCGGGCTGATGCAGCTGATGCCGGCGACGGCCAAGGAAACTGCCGGCAAGATGGGGATCAGCTATTCGCAGAGCCGGCTGACGTCTGATCCGGCTTACAACGCGGCGCTGGGCTCGACCTATCTCGCCAGTCAGCTGCAACGCTTTGATGGCTCGCTGGTGCTGGCCGCCGCGGCCTACAACGCCGGTGGCGGTAACGCGGCAAAATGGATCGCCGCCTATGGCGATCCGCGTGCTGCAAACGTCGATGCGGTGACCTGGGTCGAACTTATTCCCTTTGAGGAAACCCGGCGCTACGTCCGCAAAGTGTTGGGCAATTACGTGGTCTACCGTGCCCGGCTGGGGAACTCGTACATCACCATCGAGCAGGCGTTGAAGCGGATCTAGGCGTCGCGGACGCGCCTGCCCCGCTTTTGCCGCCCCTAGCTTTCAGCCAATCAGTGCCATGCCCAGACCGCGTTTCATTCCAGCCGAACACTCCGCCTTCGCTGGTTTGCCCGTGCAGATGGTTAGCGTGGGTGCAGGCGACCAGCAGATCGCCGTATATGTCTCCGGTCGGCTGTCGAGCGATCGGCTGCCGGTGATCTGCGTCCCGGGCTATCAGCGCAACATGTCCGATTTCACCGAGTTCGTCGTCTATCTGCAGCGCGCGATGGGGGCGGACTGGCCGGTTGTGCTGCTTGATCTGCGCGGCCGCGGCCGCTCGTCGGACCGGCTCGTCAAAACCGATTACGCCTCGCCCAATGACGCGCATGATCTGTCGGTCGTCGCCGATGCGCTCGGCAACGAAGCCGGGATCTTTCTCGGCCAGGGCTATGGCGGCCAGGTGATCATGGCGCTCGCGGTTGAACGCCCATCCGTGATCGCCGGAGCCGTGCTGATCGATGCCGGTCCGGTCTCGGACCCACACGGGCTGGTGCGGTTGCATCGCAACCTGTCGCAGGTGGAGGGGCTGCGCGGTCCCGGCGTCCGCTCGATGTTCCGGCGCATGCTGAACGCCTCCTACCCCGGCGCCTCCGAGCCCAGGATCGATCAACTCGCGACGCGAACGCATTTTCTCGCAAAGGGCGGGCTCGCCCGGGCACTGTTCGATGCGCACCTCATCACTATGTTGGAAGGATTCGAGCAGGACGATGTGCTGGTGGCGCAGTGGCCGATGTTCAGCGCGCTGGCCAATGTGCCGCTGCTGATGTTCCGCACCCAGCTCACCGACCAGTTGCGGCGCGAGGTCTTCGACGAAATGCTGCGTCGGCGCCGTGATGCGCTGGGCTTGATGATCGCCGGCCAGGGCTCACCTGCCCTGCTCGACCACCCCGACGAAGTCGGCGCCATCGCCACGTTCGTCAAGGCAGTCACTGCGGCCCGGTTCGCAACGGCTGCGGCCGGAGTCGCATAACGCAGGCTAGACGGATTCCTTGGTCGCGTTTTCAGCGAGTCTGGCCTTGGCCTGTGCGATCCAATCTTCGCGAGCAATGCGCCCCTTGAAGCCCAGATGCCCATCCACCCAAGCACTGGTGCTCTCATCCCACGCCGCGATCTGGTCGAAGTGAAAGACGCCCAGCGCATTGAGCGTTGATTCAATCTTCGGGCCGATGCCCTTGATCTGCTTGAGGTTATCCTTGACGCCACCGCGCGGGGAGTCGAGGGGCTGGGGCCTGCCGTCGCCTTCAGGCTCTGCCGGTTGTTCGGGTGCAGAGGGCTCAGTTGCCTTGGCGCGAGCAACGCTCTTGCGACGAGGCGGCACTGGTGTGGGCTCGGTGACCGCGACCGATTCCGGTGATTGGACAAGCGTTTCAACTATCGGAGGAGCCGGCATTTCCACTGGCTCCGGCGGCAAGTCCGGCGGAACGATCGGGTCAGCGGCAGCCGCCATCTCCGCAGGCACGACATCTGGCACCACGACGGGCATTTGGGCCTGCGGCGTCAGCGGAATGGGCTGACCGATGGCGGGAAGCTTCCATTCGGCAAGGCTCCAACGCCGCGCCAGATCGCCGATGACGCAGCCGACGACATAGGTCACCAGCAGCAGCAATGCGGTTTCGATGATGAACGGAGCGCTAGTCATAGGGTTTCCCGGTGCGTTGTCCCGGTGCCGATCCTGGCCGGCTCAACCAGCCGGTCAGGAAGCCGATGACCAACACCGCGCTCAAATAGGGCCAATAAAATCCCACGAGATAGGTGACCGAGCCCCAGGTCATGTGACCTCGCCTCTACTTCTGCAAATCGGTGATGTCGAAGCCAATGCGGCGGTTCTGCGCCTTGCCGGCCTTGGTGGTGTTCGGCGCGATCGGTTCGGCCTCGCCATAGCCGACCGCATAGAGCCGCTGCTCGTCGACGCCGCGGCTGACCAGGGCCGCGACCACCGCCTCGGAACGGGCCACCGACAGCGCCAGGTTGACGTTGGCGTCGCCGTCGGAGTCGGTATAGCCACGCACCTCCACCTTGGTCGCCGGGCACGCCGCGAGGTCGGCCGCCAAGCCATCGAGTTCGTCCTTTGACGCAGCGGTGATGTGCGGGCTGCCGGAATCGAAGGTGATCGCGTTGGCCTTGGCCAGCGCGGCGACCTTTTCACTGCAGACCTGAAGCGGAGACGGACCGGCAATTTCGGTCTGCCAGCTCTTGGCATCGGGAAGCGCGGCGATGTTGCCGAGGGCAGCGGTACGGTCCTTGTCGCTGGGGGTCTGGCCCTTGAGCGACCACTGCTTGCCGTCGAAATCCAGCTTGCCTTCTGGCAGGAGGACGAGCGCGCGGAGGCCGGCGGTGGCACCCGTGGTGAAATCGGCAGGCGCGCCCGGGGTGACCTTCAATCCGTCGACGGGCGCACCATTGCTGACGACGCCGAAGTAGGACTTGGCCGCCTCTGCCGGCACCGAACCCGAGAGAGCGATCACGCCACCACCCGTGCGGCTTGCAGAGAACACATACGGCGTCGCTGCAGGTGCCGCAGGCACAACGGCGGGAGCCGCAGTCGGTGTCGCTGCCGGCGTTTCAGCCACTGGGGCAGCGGGCTTGGCCGGCTCGGCCGGCGCTTGCGCGATTGTCGTATCCACCGAGATCTTCCAGGCCGCAATATCAACCGACTTGGCAAGATCCGCCGGTATGCTCTTGGCGTAAACCGGATTTGCGGCCTTGCCGGTCAGCGACCATGCGCCGTCCTTATAGGCAACCTTGCCGAGATCGAGTTGCATCACAGCGTCCAGGGCGGCGCGCACGGTCGAAACGAAATCGGCCGGAGCGCCGGTGCCAACCTTCATCTGGTCGACGGCTTTGCTGCCCGCGTGCGCGATCAGGTAAAGCTGGAAGCCGGAATTGGGCACCCAGCCCGCTATGGTGATGGTGCCATCTTCCAGCTTTTGAGCTTCCCAGTCGTAGGGTGAAATCACGGCGGAGCTTGGCGCGGCGGCTTCAGGTTTTGGCGCCTTGACCGCATAGATCCAGCCAGCCTTGTCGAGACCGGCAGTGGTGAAGGCCGTCGCAACGCCGGCTCCGGCTTCCGCCGTTGCGACATTGCCCGAAAGCGTCCAGCCGGTGCCGTCGAAGACGATCTTGCCGGCGTCGAGCGAGGCCAGCAGCGTCAGCCCCTTCAGCGCGGCCGCCTCGAAATCGGCCGGTTCGCCGGAGGCAAAGCCTGTCGCGTCCGCGACAGGCGTTTTGACGGCGGCAGTGAACGCGGACTTCACAGTCGGATTAGGAACGAGACCGGCGAAGGCGATCTTGCCGTCGGCGGTCTTTTCGGCCGACCACAGGAACGGTTTTGCGAGGGGCGCGGAAATCTGCGCCGACTTCAGCTCGGCTCCCTGTGGTGCGCCCCCCGCGACCATGGCGTTAAGCGCGACGTAGTCCGCGCTGGTGATGGCGACGGCCTCGAGCGTCAGGTCCTTGCCATGAAGCTCGAACTTGCCATGCGCGGCATGCGCCAGGGCGCGAAGGCCGAAGTCGATGGCGGAATCGAAGCGGGCGGGTTGGCCGCGGCCGAGTTCGAGCGCCGAGACGTTGACGCCGTTCTCGGCCGCAAGCCGCGATTTGGTCGGGGCGTCGGGGACATAGCCTGAGAGGATGATGGCGCCGCTCTCGACGCTGGCGGTGAAGCGATAGTCGGCGATGATAGGCGGATCGAGCGTGACGACTGTCGACAGGGGCTTCAGCGCTTCCGTCACATCCTGCGCAATCTGGATGCTGGCCGGCGCGCCACGCAAGCTCGAATCGGCGTCGGTAATGGACGCGCTACCCTGCTCGAGGCGCGTGAGATTGGCGACCAGCAAGGTTGCGGCATCGGCAAAATGCGGCGGTTCGCCCGAGGCCAATACGAGGCTGGTCGAGACCGGAACCCCGTTCGTGGCGGCGGCGCGCAATTTATCGATCAGCGCCTCGTCGGGCGCATAGCCGGTGAGTGCGACCACCTTGCCATCGAAACTGGCATCGAGCTTATAGGGGGAAACCAGCGCCGGGCTGATCTTGATGTCGCCCGTCTTGATCCCCGCAGGCAGGCCCGCCTGCATGGTGATGGCCAAGTTGTCAAAGGCCTCGGGCGATTTGGCCCGACCACTGATATCGAGCGTCAAATCGCGCAGGCTCACCTGCCCCTGATCGAGCTCGGCGAGGCGCTGGATGCCGAAATCGACGCCATCGCGCCAGATGCCACGATCGGGAGCGCCCGCCAGCAGCTTGAGCCGATCGACACGGGCGGCGGCTTGGGTCACGAGTTCGGCCCGGAGCTTTTCGGACGGCAGACCACCTGACAGCGTCACCACGCCATCCTTCACCTCGGCAGAGAACGGATAGGGTTTGGCAAGCGGGGCGAGTTGCACATCGGTGGAAACCGAGCGAACGCCATGGAGGGAGGCAAGCCGGCGCATTGCGGCATCCACTGTCGCGATGTTGGCGGCCGTGCCCGTGAGCACTGCGTCGCGGACATTGAAATGCACGTCAGCCCAGGTGTCGCCGCTCGCGCCCAAGGCGTTCGAGGAGCGGGTGGTCAGGTCGGAGGCAATGTTGCTGCCGGTGGTGAGGACGACCAGCGCCGTTCCGAGCACGACCGTCGCGATGCCGGGACCGATCCACTTCAACACAATACCACCCATTCCGACCTCGATGTGATGCAGGCCCTGTCGCTTGCAAGGGCCCGGCGTTCCGGCGCAACGATTGCTCAAACGGCCAGCCGCGGAGCGACCGGACGCCTGACTTGCAATCAATCGCTGCCGATTGCCTGCACGCTAAACATCGAATCACACGAAGGGAACGGGCAATATCAGGCCTT
>JAQGKB010000254.1 GCA_028290345.1 Hyphomicrobiales bacterium
TTCCTGGCCGGCCTCGTGATCTCCGAGGTCAATGAGCAGAAGATCGCCACGGTGGCCGATGTCACTGGCATCGTCAGCGGCGCCAAGGCGGCGGGACGGCCCGCTGTCCTGTTCAAGGTGACGGACCCGACCGGGTCCGTGCGGTTTATCGCGGTGAAGCTGGAATAGCCCGGCGCCTTACTGCCTGCGCCATAGCCAGCGCAGCGTCTGCGGGAAAATCGCTCCGCCGTGCTGCAGGTTATGAGCGCCCGGGCCGAATTCGAAGCGGTAGTCATAGCCTTTCAGCTTCAGCGCGGCCGCCATGTCGTGGTTGGCGACGGGCCAGTTCCCGGCCTCGCGATCGAGATCGGCAGTTCCGCCTTGCAGAAAGGCGCGGATCGGCTTGGGTGCCGATTTGCGCACGAGGGACGGATAGACGTGGCCGCCGCGAATATTGGTGAAGCTGCCCACGTGGCTGATGACTTTGCCGAAGGCATCGGGGCGTTCCCAGGCGGCATTGAAGGCGCAGATGCCGCCAGAACTCATGCCGCAGATCGCCCGCTCGGCCGGGTCTTCGGAGATCGAATAGCCGGCCAGGGCTTCGGGCAGCAGTTCTTCGAGCAAGAGTCGCACGTAGCTGTCGTTGAGGGAATCGTACTCGAAACTCCGGTTGCCGAAACTGTTCGCCGCTTCCCCGGGCAGATCGCCCGGCTCGATGAAGATGGCGATGGTGACCGGAATGTCGCCCTTGGCGATGAGGTTGTCGAGGACCGTGGTCGGATTGACCGCTGTAGTGAGGTAGAGCCGGGCGTCCTGGAAGACGATGAGATTGGCGGGTTTCGCGCCGGTATATTGCGCCGGAACGTAGACCGTGTAGTCGCGGGCAACGTCCGGGAACGCCGATCTGCCGACGTGGCGGCCCTTGATCAGGGTGCCTGTCGGCACGCCGGACTGGGGCAGCGAGTCGGGGCCCAGCGCTGGCTCCACACTGTCCCGCGCGGCCTTGAATGCGGCTTCGTCGATGGCAGATAGCGTGCTGGGCGGATTTTCGATGGTCAGGGGCATTTGGGTTCCTTCGACATGTTGGCGCAAGAGAGACTGGATTGCCCGGATAAACCGGGCAATGACGGGCTTAGATGAGAGCTTGCAGTTTAGCCCGAGTCACAAAGTGAAACCGTCATTGCCCGGTTTATCCGGGCAATCCAGCCCTAATCACCGCGCCGCGCCGTCACCGCACGATATCTTCATCCGAATACCCTTGCAGATAGAGCAGCGCCGTCAGGTCGCTGTGATCGATGCGGACGCGGGCTTCGGCGGCGACCACCGGCTTGGCGTGCAGCGCCACACCCAGGCCAGCGGCGCGGATCATCGGCAGGTCGTTGGCGCCGTCCCCCACCGCCAGGGTTTCCGCAATGGGAATGGCTTTTTCGAGCGACAGCGCCTCGAGCCGCAGCAGTTTGGCGTCCTTGTCGACGATTGGGCTCGCGACCGTGCCGGTCAGCACGTCGCCGTCGAATTCGAGCGTGTTGGCCATCGCCTCGTCAAAACCGATGCGCTTGGCGAAATAGTCGGCAAAGATGGTGAAGCCGCCCGAAACCAGCGAGGTATAGGCGCCGTAGGCAGACATGGTCTGCACCAGCGCGCGGCCGCCGGGGGCGAGGGTGATCTTCTCGCGGCGGACTTCTTCGATGGCGGCGCGGTTGAGGCCCTTGAGCAGCGCCACGCGGGTGCGCAACGCCTGCTCGAAATCGAGTTCGCCGTTCATCGCCCGCGCGGTGATTGCCGCGACTTCGGCCTTGATGCCGACGGCATCGGCGAGTTCATCGATGCACTCCTGGTTGATCATGGTGGAATCCATGTCGGCGATCAGCAGCTTCTTGCGCCGGTTGGCGAGCGGCACCAGCGCCACGTCGATGGGCGCGCTGCCGATCAGTTCGCGGGCCACGTCGATCGGAACGCCTGACTTCGGCGAGATGATCTCGCAGGCGACGCCGTGATTGAGCCAGTTGATCTCGCCACCGATTTCCCTATGGATCGCAGCTGCCAGCGCCGGATCGAACATCGGGTCGGCGGGGTTGGCGATAAGGCAAAGAACCGACATGGTCACGCGTCTCCGTGGGCAATACAACTGATGAGCGCAATGCGCCAAAAGCGAGCGATTTTGATAGCGGGTCCGACTGCCAGCGGCAAGTCGGCGCTGGGCCTCAAGCATGCGCGGGAGCAAAACGGCGTCATCATCAATACCGATGCCATGCAGGTCTACTCGGTGCTCGACGGGCTGACGGCGCGGCCGCCGGCTGACGACCTCGCGCAAGCGCCGCATCGGCTTTATGGCGTTATCAAGCCAGGCGAGCGGTTTTCGACCGGGGGCTGGCTGACGGCGGTGAAGCCGTTGCTCGACGAGGCGGCCGCTGCGGAGCAGGTGCCGATTTTCGTAGGCGGCACGGGGCTTTATTTCGATGCCCTCATCAACGGATTCGCCGAGGTGCCGGTCGTGCCGCCCGAGATTGCAGCTGAAGTGCAACGTGAAGTCGATGGGCTGGACGCCGCCGCGCGGGGGGCGTTGATCGCGGCGCGGGATCCGGCGATTGCGGCGCGCCTGAAGGCGCCGGACCCACAGCGGGTGGCGAGGGCCCTCGCCGTGCTCGCAGCGACTGGGCGCTCCCTGGCGAGTTTCCAGGACGATGTACAGGCTGGGCTGCTCGGGGAATTCGAATTGGAGCGGATAGTGCTCAATCCCGATCGCACGGTGCTGGCAGAGCGAATCGCGCGACGGTTTGCGACGATGCTGGAGAGTGGCGCGGTCGAAGAAGTGGAAGCGTTGCGGGCATTGGGCCTCGACCCGATGCTGCCCGCAATGAAGGCGATCGGGGTGCGGGAGATTTCCGATTGGCTCGACGGCAGGATTTCGCGCGAGCAGGCGATCGAGCTCGCGGTCATCGCCACGCGGCAATACGCCAAGCGCCAGCGCACCTGGTTCCGCAACCGCATGGGCGCCTGGACCTGGATCGACCCGCCAGCGGCGTGATCCCATCCCGGCGTCGTTCCCGCGCCGGCGCGGGAATTCAGTACCCCCGACTGACCGCGCCAGCACAAGCCTCGCCGCCGAGCCGTACTGGATTCCGCCTGCGCGGGAATGACGAAGAAAGGGGGGCCTATCCCCCAAACCATGAGGGCCCATTCCGTAACGTTCGTCACCCTCGGGCTCGACCCGAGGGGCCAGACTATGTGCCGTGGTGCTTGCCACAAGTCTGGGTTCTCGCGTCAAGCGCGAGAATGACGAATGAGGGGTGGTGGCTCTCCCTCAAAGGTCCAATACAAGCGCAACTATGTCACATTCATCCGCGTGGCGCCCGTGGTGCGTTCGAGATCGGCGGGGGTGATTTCGAATACCGAGCGTGGGTTGCCGGCGGCGGCCCAGATGGTGTCGAAGGGTAAGAATGCTTCGTCGATGACCATGGACAGCGGGGCGGGGTGGCCGAAGGGCGAGACGCCGCCGATGGAAAAGCCGGTGACGTCCTTGACGAAATCGGCATCGGCGCGTTCGAGCGCTTCGCCCAATTGCCGCCCGACGCGCTTTTCGTGCACCCGGTTGGCGCCCGAAACCAGCAGCATATAGGGCTTGCCGGTTTCGGCGCCCTTGAAGATCAGCGATTTGACGATGCGGCCGACCTCGACGTCCAAGGCATCGGCAGCCATGACGGCGGTAGTGGCCAGGGTTTCGAGCACGATGACCTTGCCGGGCAAGCCAAGCTGGGCGAGCGCGTCGGCGACGCGCTGTTCAGCCGGGGTGAGAATGGTCATGCCTGGAGGTCTCCCAATAGGCGGAGCCGCCCGCGCAACGCAAAGCGGGTGGTGAGCACGACCGCAACGAAGGCAAGGCCCGCGGCGAGGCCGAGCCAGATGCCGACGCCCTGCCATCCGAGCACGAAGCCGCAAAAGTAGGCTATCGGCAGGCCGAGCACCCAATAGCCGATAATGGCTACGAACATCGGCACCGCGGTATCGCTCAGGCCGCGCAGCGTTGCTGCCGCGATCACCTGCGCTCCATCGACCAGTTGGAAGAGGGCCGCGACGCCGAGATAGGTCGCGGCAAAGCCGAGCGCGGCGGCGTTCTTCGGATTTGCCGGATCGAGGAAGAAGGCCACCAATCGATGCGGGAACAATACGAACAGCAGGCAGGTCGAGGCCATGAAGACCATGGTCAGCCCGAACGACGTCCAGCCCGCCTTGCGGATGCCCTCGGCCGAGCCTGCGCCGAACGCGCGCCCGACGCGAACCGTCGTCGCCTGGCTCAGCCCCAGCGGCACCATGAAGGCCAGCGCCGCGCATTGCAGCGCCACGGCGTGGGCGGCCACCTGATCGGTGCCCAGCAGGCCCATCAGCAGCGAGGCGACGGTAAAGATGCCGATCTCGGACATCACCATCAGCCCGATAGGGGCGCCGAGGCGCAGCAGCTGGAAGAAGCGCTGCCAATCGGGCACCCAGAACCGCGCGAGGATGTGATAGCGGCGATATTTGCGGTTGAGCAGCACATAACCCAGCGTCAGCAGGAACATCACGACGTTGACGGTCGTCGTCGAAATGCCGGCGCCGCGCAGTTCCAGCCGCGGAAAGCCGAAATTGCCGAAGATCAGCAGATAGTCGCCGACGGCGTTGACGAACACACCGGTGACGGTGATGACGAGGATGACCCGGCTACTGCCCTTGGCGGCGAGAAACGAACGCAGCACGATCAGCATCAGCGCCGGAAACGCCAGCCAGGCGGCGGAATGCATGAAGGTTTCGGCCAGCGCGCTCAGCTCCTCGGACTGGCCCAGCGTGTGCAGGATCGGTCGGATCTGCCAGACCAGCGGCACTACCAGCGCGGCAAGGGCGATGGCGACCCACAGGCCTTGGCGCACCGTGCGACGCACGCTCTTGACGTCGCCGGCCCCGATCGCCTGCGCGACCATCGGAGCGACGGCCCCGACCAGCCCGAAGCCGCCGATCAGCAGCATGTTGAAGAACGCCGTGGCCAGCGTACTGGCGGCGAGGTATTGCGGCCCCAACCAGCCCACCATGATGACATCGGTGGTAAACAGCGCCATCTGCGCCAGTTGCGCGATCACCAGCGGCCAGGCGAGCGCAAAAAGGCTCGCCAGTTCGCCGCGCCACGTCACCGGGGCCGCGTGCAGGGCCGCGCCCGTTTCATTGATGATCGCCATTGGATTTCCTCGCGAGCTGACCTCTACCCCATTGGCCCAGGAACGCAAATGCCGCATAGCGGGTTCGTTGCCGGCCCGTTAGGAGACTGCCATGAGCGATGGATTGTTTTTCGACCGTTGGTCGCGTCTCACCGTGGGCGTTGCGGCGCTGATCGGGGCCGCGGGAGTGGTAAGCGCGGCCGGCGCGTCGCATGCCGGGGACGAGCACCTGCTCGGCGCCATGTCCACCATCTGCCTTGCCCACGCGCCGGTGCTGCTTGCGCTGGGTCTTTTCGGGTTGCGCAACCGGATTTTTGGCGTTGCCGCGGCGCTGCTGGCTTGCGGTACCATGGTATTCGCGGGCGATCTCGGGGTTCGGCATTTCCTCGGTTCCGGGGCGTTTCCGGGGGCGGCGCCGCTTGGCGGAATTGCCATGATCTTCGGATGGTTAGGGCTGGTATTTGCCGCGTTGCGTGGCAAATAAGTTGCAGTTCAGCAACATTGTTGCTCCGCTCGCTTTGTCGACGCAGTTACGTGGGAACCAAACCCGGCAGCCCGCATTGCTGCTGCATTGTTTCACGGAGGGTTCCAATGAAAAAGTTTCTAATGATCGGCGTCGCACTTGTGTCGCTGTCCGCATGCACCACCACTGAACAGGGCGCTACCGTCGGTGCCGTGACCGGCGGCGTACTCGGCGCCGCGGTCACCGGCAATGCCGTTGGCACTGTGGTCGGCGCCGGCGTTGGCGCGGTGGCAGGTGCTGCCCTCGGCCAGGTCGCCGGTCAGCCGGGCCGGTGCTATTACCGCAATTCGCGCGGACGCACGTTCGTCGATCGCTGCCCGCGCGGGTAATGCGTATGCGCCTGCGGAGTGGTTCGCGCCTGAGTCTGTGGCGCTGATTCCTTCGCTTGGCACTTCCCCCGCCATACTGAAGCTGCCCGGTCCGGGCTCTGCGCTGGACCGGGCATTTTTGTGTGCTTCGATCGGTGCAAAACGGTATTTTGGAGCAATCCTACAGATCGGGGTGTGAATTTGTTTACCTGGGGTAAATGACAGTCGCGCACCTATTCCGAGGACACTCATGGCTCAGCCGAGAAATCGTACTTATTTCCTCGACGACGACGAAGAAACGGGATTTGGCGTCGCCGAAATAACCCAAAAAGCAATAATCGATACGCAAGAACGAATGGGCGTCATGCTGGACGTCATGCCCATGGGTTTCCTGTTCCATACTGTGCAGGGCATCCTTTTCGCCAACCAGGAAGCCTGCGGCATGCTGCAGGTGAGCAAGACCGCGGCCGTGGGGCACCACCTGCTGGATTTCGTGGCCGAGAGCGAATTCGAGGCCGTGCGCGAGCAACTGGATAATTCCTTCTACAACGAAGATTCGATGCACAAGCTGGAAACGCGGCTGTCGCGCCCCGATGGCACCGAGGTCAATATCCGGCTGCTGTCGTGCCGCTTGCCCTGGCAGGGAACGCCAGTGCTGCAGGTCTTGCTGCAGGACGTGACCGACCTGAAGCTGACAGAGCAGAAGCTGCGCCGGCTGGCGACGATCGACGACCTCACCGGAGCCTACAACCGCCGGCACGTGTTCGACGAGGCCGCCATGCACCTGGCGCGCGGCGATATCGAGCTCAGCATCATCATGCTCGATATCGATCACTTCAAGCGCATCAACGACACGTATGGCCACGCGGTGGGTGATTTGGCGCTGCGCCGGATGACGCAGGTCTGCAACGACGTGCTGGCGGCGGCCGGCAAGAGCGACGAGACCTTTGCCCGCGTCGGCGGCGAGGAATTCCTCGTGCTGCTGCCGGCAACCTCGGAGGCCGAGGCGCAAAGGCTCGCCGAGGACCTGCGCCTCGCCGTCAACGCCACCAGCATCGAGCTGCCGACCATCTCCATCGGCATCACGGTTTCGCTCGGCGTCTGCACCTACCGGTCCAACGACCACGGTTTTGACGGCCTGCTGTCGCGCTGCGACGTGGCGCTCTATCGGGCCAAGGACGCCGGGCGCAACTGCGTAGTGGTGGGGTAGGGCCGTCGCCCCTGATGGCCCGCAATTCGACGCTCCCTCCCCCCTGTGGGGAGGGGTCAGGGGTGGGGGGCAGCTTGCGCCGAGCGAAAGCTGATCCCCGCCCACAATTTTGCGCTCACCTCCCGCCGTGCTACACTCCGCGCTGGAGACAGCAGTCCCCGGATTTTCAATAATTTGGA
>JAQGKB010000296.1 GCA_028290345.1 Hyphomicrobiales bacterium
GTGACACAATTGCGGTTCTGACCGGGTGCGACGTCGATGTCGAAGCGCTGAAAGGCGACCTCGAGGACTTCATCAATGAAGAGCTCGATAGCCTCGTCGTGCCCAATGGGCAGGATGCGCGGCCGACGGCAGCGTTCCAGCGCGTCATCCAGCGCGCCGTGATCCATGTGCAATCGTCCGGCCGCGAGGAAGTGACCGGCGCCAACGTGCTCGTCGCCATCTTTGCCGAGCGCGAGAGCCACGCTGCTTATTTCCTCGAACAGCAGGACATGAGCCGGCTCGACGCGGTCAATTTCATCTCGCACGGCATCACCAAGTCGGGCCCCAATGAGGACCGGAAGGCGCGCGGCGCCGAGAATGAAGGTAGTTCGCGTGGCGAAGACGGCGAACACGCCCCGAGTGGCAAGAACTCGGCGTTGGCTGATTTCTGCGTCGATCTCAATGCCAAGGCCAAGGCCGGCAAGATCGATCCGCTGATCGGCCGCGATGCCGAACTGCGCCGCACCATCCAGGTGTTGTGCCGCCGGTCGAAGAACAACCCGATCTATGTCGGTGATGCCGGCGTCGGCAAGACCGCGATCGCCGAAGGCCTGGCCCGCAAGATCATCGAGGGTGATGTGCCCGAGGTTTTGAAGAACTCGGTCATTTACGCGCTCGACATCGGCGCGCTCTTGGCCGGCACGCGTTATCGCGGTGATTTCGAAGAGCGGCTCAAGGCCGTGATGAAGGAATTGGAGAAGCACGACGACGCCATCCTCTTCATCGACGAGATCCACACCATCATCGGTGCGGGTGCCACCTCGGGCGGTGCTCTCGATGCCTCGAACCTGCTGAAGCCGGCCTTGGCTTCGGGTAATATCCGTTGCATCGGCTCTACCACCTACAAGGAATATCGGCAGTTCTTCGAGAAGGACCGGGCCCTGGTCCGGCGCTTCCAGAAGATCGACGTTGCCGAGCCGACCGTGACCGACGCCATCGAGATCATGAAGGGCCTGCGCCCGTATTTCGAGGACTATCACAAGATCAAGTACACCGACGAAGCCCTCAAGGCAGCGGTGGAACTGTCGGCCCGCTACATCAATGACCGCAAGCTGCCGGACAAGGCGATCGACGTGATCGACGAGACCGGCGCGAGCCAGATGCTGCTGACGCCGGACAAGCGCAAGGCCGTGATCGATGTCGAGGACATCGAGGCAACGATCGCGACCATCGCGCGCATTCCGCCGAAATCGGTCTCCAAGTCCGATACCGAGCTGCTGGCCGGTCTCGAGGCGAGCCTCAAGCGGGTGGTGTTCGGGCAGGATGCAGCGATCTCGGCGCTGGCCTCGGCGATCAAGCTGGCGCGTGCCGGGCTGCGTGAACCGGAAAAGCCGATCGGCTCCTACCTGTTCACCGGCCCGACCGGCGTCGGCAAGACCGAAGTGGCCAAGCAACTCGCCGACACTCTCGGGGTGGAGCTGCTGCGCTTCGATATGTCCGAGTACATGGAACGGCATACGGTTTCGCGCCTGATCGGTGCCCCTCCGGGCTATGTCGGGTTCGACCAGGGTGGCCTGCTGACGGACGGCGTCGACCAGCATCCGCACTGCGTGGTGCTGCTCGACGAAATCGAGAAGGCGCATCCGGACCTGTTCAACATCCTGTTGCAGGTGATGGACCACGGGAAGCTCACGGACCACAACGGCAAGTCGGTCGACTTCCGCAACGTGATCCTGATCATGACCTCGAACGTCGGTGCCATGGAACTGTCGCGGTCGCCGATCGGGTTCGGTCGCAAGCGCGAGCAGGGTGACGACGAGGAAGCAGTGAACCGGACGTTTACGCCGGAATTCCGCAACCGCCTCGACGCTATCATCTCGTTCGGCCCGCTGCCGCCGGCAGTCGTCCGCCGCGTCGTGGAAAAGTTCGTGCTGCAGCTCGAAGGCCAGTTGGCCGAACGCGGCGTAACGATCGAACTGACGCCGGAAGCCGCCGAATGGCTGGCCGTCCGCGGTTACGACGAACGCATGGGTGCGCGGCCGTTGGGTCGCGTCATCCAGGAATACGTCAAGAAGCCGCTGGCTGATCAGGTGCTGTTCGGTGAGCTGGTCAATGGCGGTTCGGTGACCGTGGCCGTGGTCGGCGTTGGCCCCGATGCCAAGCTCGAGCTGATCGCGATCCCGCCGCGTCCGGCGCGCCCGAAGGCCATCCCTGGCCCGAAGAAGAAGGCAACGCCGAAGGCGGCGGAAGAGAATAGCTAGGGTTTTGAGCCCAGAGAAATGCGAAAAGGCCGGGAGCGATCCCGGCCTTTTTTGTGGTCTTGAACACCATCCCTTCATTCGTCATTCTCGCGCTTGACGCGAGAACCCAGACTTGTGGCGAGCACTGCCGCATGCAGTCTGGGCCCTCGGGCCGAGCCCGAGGGTGACGAGCGGTGGGGGATGCGTGGCTAGGCTGAGTTGGTGGCGACCCCACCCCTGACCCCTCCCCGCAAGGGGGAGGGAAGGCGGCAGCCAAGGGTGGGAGTGGCAACTTGCGCCGTGGGCGGCGGAGCTATTCGAGCCTTGCGGCAATCGCCTGCGCCAATTCGGCCAATTCCGCGTCGTCCGCCTTGCCGCCGCCGTGGGCTGCGAGCGCAATCCCTTCGTACACCGGTATCAAGTGGAAATGCAGGTGGAACACGCTCTGCCCGGCAGGCGCTTCGTTGAATTGCACCAGCCGCAGGCCGTCCGCGCCGGTGGCGGCCACGACCGCCTTTCCGACGCGCTGCACCAGCGGCATCACGGCTGAGAGCGTCGCCGGATCGGCGTCGAGCAAGTTTCGCGATGGCGCCTTGGGGATCACCAGCACGTGACCGCGCGATTGCGGAAAGACGTCCATCACCACAAGGGCCGTGTCATCTTCAAAGACCGTGTGCCTGGAAAACTCGCCTCGCAGGATTTTTGCGAAAATGTTCTGGGGATCGTATGCGGTCATGGGACTGCTCATGTCATGCGGAACGGCGCGTCGACGAAAAGCGGAAGCGCTTGGTCGGGCGGCGCTGGGCCACGGAGAAATACTGCATGACGCCTTCGATTTCATCGACGGCGCGCTCGGCGCCGCGTTCAGCGTGCAGGGTAGCTGACATGCGCTCGGCCGCTGCCGCATAGCTGGGCGTTTCCGTCAGGTCGCGCAGGGCGCCGACCAGGGTATCGACGGTGATCTTTTGCAGCCGCACCGGCGCCGGGCCGCAGCCGAGTTCATGCACCCGGCGGCCCCAATAGGGCTGGTCCACGGTCTGCGGCAGGATGAAGGTGGGCTTGCCGGCATAAAGTCCGCTGGCGGTCGTGCCGGCGCCGCCGTGATGCACCACGGCTTTTACATAGTTGAACAGCTTGTCGTGCGGCGCGTTCTCGACCGCGAAGATATTGTCCGGCAGTTCATTGGCGGTGATGCCGCCCCAGCCGCGCGAGACGACGATGCGGCCGCCCCAGCGGGCCGCGGCTTCGATCACCAGTTCCGAATTCTTCTTGGCGCGGAAGGGCATCGAGCCGAAGCCGATATAGACCGGGGCTTCACCGGCCGCGAGGAATTTGCGGAACGCTTCGTCCGGCTCCCAGGAGGCCCGATCCTCCAGTTTCCAGAAGCCGGTGATCACAGCGCTGCGCGGCCAATCCTTGGGGCGCGGGGAAACTTCGTCGGAGAAGGCGTAGAGCATCGGCAGGTGATTGCCGTAATTGTCCTTGGAAAAGCCCACGGTGCGGCGGGCCTTGAGCCCGAGCACGCTGCGGCGGAAGCGATTGCGCGGCAGGTCGAAATAGCCCTGCTGCACGTTCATCGCCGTGTAACTCAGGCGGTTGAAGACGGGGCCGAAGGACGGGCCGTAATAGGTGCAGTAGGGGAATTCGCTGGTCACATCCAGCGGCTGCAGCGCGGTCATGATCGCCGGGATGTGCAGCGCCTCGGCGATATCGACGCCGAAAGTGGTGTTCATGTTGACGATGATGGCGTCGGCCCGCTGCGCCATCTTCCAGGAGGCCTGCGCCGCGCGCTTTACCATCTGCTGGCCCTGCGCCAGCAGAGACGGCATGCTGAGCAGGCTGTTCTTGGAGACGGCGACTTCGAAGCGCGAGGTGGTGAGGAACGACTGGATGTTGCTGCCGAGATCGCAATACTCTATGCCGTGGGAGATGATGAACTCGCGAAAATCGCTCGGCGCCCCGATGACCACCGAATGGCCGCGCTGCATCAGTTCCACCGCCAGGGCGATATAGGGCTGCACATCGCCCCGAGTCCCTAGCGTCGCGATAGCGATGCGCTTGGGCAAATCTTGTTTACGTTCACTCAGAAGCACTCTGCAATCTCGCTCGTTACGCGGTGCCGTCTCTATCGGGCCTTTCTGATCGGAATTGGATCAAACTGGAACCCGCCTTGGTCACTGACGCTCGATTTTATCCGAAAACCGCAAACAATTTTTCGGAAACCGTATGCCTGGCATCAATGCAAAACTAGCCGTCGACGGTAGCATAGCGGTGGCGGCCGATTTTTCGTCGCGCCATATCTACCAAATTCCGCTGTCCAATCAATAGTTGCCGTCTGCCGCTCCTGCGACTGGCGTGCTGTCTCTAGATAGGCTTTGTTTGTGACGGCGCAACGCCGACTTGGCGATTTCCAACGCTCAATCGTCGGAATCGGTCCGTTCGCCCCGGCGGAACGGCGTAAAGCCATCCAGCACTTCCTGCTCGCGCACGACCGCCTGCCGTTCCTGTTCGAGAAAATCGGCGATGGCCCGCCGCAGACCGGGATGGCCGATCCAGTGTACCGAGCGGGTTGTGGTCGGCTCATAGCCGCGGGCAAGCTTGTGTTCGCCCTGCGCCCCGGCCTCGACGGTCTTGAGCTTGTGGGCGATGGCGTAGTCGATGGCCTGATAATAGCAGAGCTCAAAATGCAGGAACGGCACGTGCCGGGTCGCCCCCCAGTTGCGGCCGTAAAGCGCATCGGTGCCGACCAGGTTCAGCGCTCCGGCGATGGGGGTGTTTCCGTCATAGGCCAGCATCAGCACAACGTTTTCGCCCATGCTCTCGGATAGCAGCGAGAAGAACAGCCGGTTGAGGTAGGGCTGGCCCCATTTGCGGCTGCCGGTATCCTCGTAGAACTCGTAGAACGCATCCCAGGCGGCTTCGGTGAGGTCCGGTCCGCTAAGCCATTTGACGGTAAGGCCGTCGGCCAAGGCGTCGCGCCGCTCGCGTTTGAGCGTTTTGCGGTGGCGCGAGGAGAGCGTTGCGAGGAAGGCGTCGAACGAAGGGTAGTCGTTATTGTGCCAGTGGAACTGGGTGTCGTAACGGTAGAGCCAACCGGCTGCGGCGGCGAGGTCTGCTTCGGCTTCGGGCACGAAGGTGGCGTGCACGGACGAGGCATCCAGCCGGTCGGCGAGGGTTTCCGCCGCGGTCAGCAACGCACGCTGCACGGCGGGCTCACCGGACGGCACCAGCAGCTTCGGCGCGGTCACTGGCGTGAACGGGATCGAGGCCTGGAGCTTTGGATAGTACCGTCCGCCGGCGCGCGAAAAAGCATCGGCCCAGCCATGGTCGAAGACGTATTCGCCCATCGAGTGCGATTTGAGGAACAGCGGCAACAGGCCGACTGCCTTTCCAGCTTCATCGTTGAGGAGGATGTGCTGGGGCTGCCAGCCGGTTTTGCGCGTGGCGCAGCCGGATTGTTCGAGCGCCAGGAAAAACTCGTGCCGCAGGAAGGGGTTGTCGGGCTTTCCCGCAGTCGATGGCAGCAATCGGTTCCACACCGCCGCGGGAATGGCGGCGGTCGTGGTGTGAATGGTTGCCGTAAGCTGGTCGTCAGACACTCTGGGGATCAAAACCTTCGAACACGATTTGGTCGGAACCTGCCGCCGCGGCGAGGGCTTCCTGCTTCGAACGAACCGTCCAGGCCGTCACCGGCTTGCCCAGCGAGCGCCAATGCACCACCGACGGCAGGCTGAGCGATTGCTGGTAGCAGGAAATGAAATCGAACTGCGTCTGCGGAGCATGGGTCAAATCACGCAGCATGTTTCGCTCGGCGTCGCTCAAACCCTCGTCCCACTCCGGATTGTCGTAGGCGTATGTAATGATCCCGCGCGGGCCTTTGAAGCCGTACTCGCGAATTAGAATGATCTGCTGCGGATCGAACGACTCGACTGTGACCGGGCCGGCATAGTCCGCCAGCGCCCGGGCTGCCTTGCTGGCCAGCATCTGCGTCGCCGCGACGCCGGATTGCCGCTTCAACTCGATCTGCAGCAGCACGCGGCCAGCGATCTGGGCGAGGAAGTCGGTGAACCGCTGCGGGCAATCGCCATTGGCGCTGCCGAGCAGGGGCGTGGTGCAGAGAACCTCGGAGCTGATGCCGCCGACCGGGCCGGAAAGCCCGGTGAGGCGCTCCAGCGTGTCGTCGTGGAAAACCACGGGCACGCCGTCGCTGGTCAGTTGCAGGTCGCATTCAATGGCGAAGCCCCGCTGGACCGCGTGCTCGAAAGCGGTGCGGCTGTTTTCGATCACGCCATTGGCCCGATTGTGCAGGCCCCGATGGGCAACCGGGGTATCGAAGAGGATGGCTTCAGACATCACTAAATCTCGATAATGGCTTCGACTTCGACTGCGGCGCCAAAGGGCAGGGCGGCGACGCCGATCGCGGCACGCGTGTGCTTGCCCTTGTCGCCAAGGACGGTGACGATGAGGTTGGAGGCCCCGTTGGCCACCAGGTGGTGCTCGGTGAAATCCGGCGTCGATGCAACGAATACCGTCAGCTTTATCACGCGCTTGATGGCATCGAGGTCAATGCCGCCATTGTGGACGATCTGCGACAGCACGTTGACCGCGGCAACTTCCGCAGCGTTGCCACCCTGAACCACGTTCATCGTTTCGCCCAGCAGACCGGTGACGACGCCTTGTTCGCCCGAGGAGATCTGACCCGAGACATAGAGCAGATTGCCGACGCGCAGCACGGGCAGGTAGGTTGCGACGGGAGGCCTTGCGGTCGGGAGTTCGTAACCGTAGTCCGACAGTTTCTCGATGGCGGTCTTCATTTTTCTTTGCCTTTTTGTGGCCCCGGTGCGGGGGCGGGGCGGCCCGTGGGCCGCTTGTAAAGTTTTCCGCGGACCACCGCTTCATTGCCGAACCGCGTCCTCACGCGATCCATGGCCCGCTCTGCAGCCGCCTTGCGGGCAATTGCCGGTTCGAGCAAATCGACCGGATCCACCCCGCTCGCCTGCTCGATGCCGCTGACCCCGATGCCGATCAGCCGGAAGGCCGTGCCATCTATTTCGCGGGCCAGCAATTGTACCCCAGTCTCGTAGAGAATATTGGACAATTGTGTCGGGATCATCAAATGCCGGGCGCGCGTGCGCAAGCGAAATCCCGCCGATTTCAGCTTCAGCGTCACCGTGCCGCCGACGATGTTCTTCGATTTCAGCCGCTCGCTCAGCCGTTCGCAGAGCGCCAGCAGCGCGGTGGAAAGGCTGTCGAAGTCGCTGAAATCGGTGTTGAAGGTGGTCTCCGAGGACACCGATTTCATCTCCCCATCCGATGAGATGGTGCGGGCGTCACGGCCCTGCGCCAGCCGCGACAACCGGGCGCCCATCTCGCCATAGCGTCGCATCAGATCGTCGGCGGGGTGGGTCTGCAATTGGCCGATAGTGGTAAAACCGTCCTTGCGCAGGGTTTCGGCGAACACCTTGCCGACGCCGAAGATCAGGCTGATCGGCTTTGGCGCAAGAAAGCGCAGCGTTTCCTCCGCGCCGATCACGGCGAAGCCACGCGGCTTATCGAGGTCGGAGGCGATCTTGGCGAGGAATTTGTTGTGGCTGAGACCTACGGAAACGGTGATGCCGAGGTCGTTTTCGATGCGCTTGGCAAAGCGGCTCAGGACCTGCGCGGGGCTGGCCTTGTGTAGCCGGGCTGTTCCAGTCAGGTCGAGGAAGGCCTCGTCGATCGACAACGGCTCGACCAGTGGCGTCAGCGCGTCCATGGCGGCGCGGATCTGCCGGCTCACGCCGACATATTTCTGCATGTCCGGCATGATGATGACGGCGTCGGGGCAGAGTTTTTTCGCCGTAAACATCGGCATGGCGGAGTGGACGCCATATTGCCGCGCGATGTAGCAACAGGTGGACACAACGCCGCGCACCCCGCCGCCGATGATCAGCGGCTTGTCGAGCAGTTCCGGATTGTCGCGCTTTTCGACCGAAGCATAAAAGGCGTCGCAATCGACATGCGCGATGCTGAGATCGAATAATTCGTCATGGCCGACCATGCGCGGCGAACCGCAATGCGGGCAGCGCTCGGGCACGCGCTCGGCGCGCCCGATTTCGGAACAATCCCTGCATAGAAATGGGATGCCCACGGCGAATCATCATTCCGACGGATTGAGCTGGTGCCAGACGCGCATGAACGCCTCCGGCGATACGCCGCCATTGGCGCAGAGCGCCAGCATCAACGGCTCATTGGCGGCAAAATAGTCGATTAGGCCAGCCTGCAATTGCTGCGAGCCGATCGCGGAGCGCAGGCCCGCTGGGCTGTAGCCGGCAAATCCCATGAAATCAGACAGTTGCTCGGGATTTTCGGCCAACTGGCCGAGGCAGAGTTCCGCCAGCGCCGCAACATTGAGAGAAGGCTTGTGGACGCTACGCAAATCGGCCCCATTTGTTGTTTCGTAATGCATTGATGTTACCGCAAGGATGCGTCAGAACGAAGGGCCGGGCGCTGTTCAAACTCAGCTCCAGTGAGGTTGTATGCCCAAAACCGTGATGATCGTCGAAGACAACGAGCTCAACATGAAGCTCTTCAACGATCTCCTCGAATCGCGCGGCTACTCGGTGATCCAGACCCGTAATGGCATGGAAGCGCTGGATTTGGCACGGGCTCATCATCCCGATTTGATTTTGATGGATATTCAGCTGCCGGAGGTCTCCGGACTGGTGGTCACCAAGTGGCTCAAGGAAGATGACGACCTGCAATCCATCCCGGTCATCGCCGTCACGGCCTTTGCCATGAAAGGCGACGAGGAGCGGATTTTGCAGGGCGGCTGCGAGGGTTATATCTCCAAGCCGATCTCCGTGCCTCACTTTTTAGAAACCATTGCACGTTACATTGGCCCCGCTAATTAGCCTGAACTAGTCTACTGGGCATCAATCCTAAAGATATGGGGGCCGTCGGTCTTTGACAGCGCGTGTGCTGATCGTTGACGATATTCCGACCAATGTGCGGCTGCTCGAAGCGCGGCTGACGGCGGAGTATTTCGAAGTCGTCACCGCTGCGTCCGGTCGAGAGGCGCTTGCCTGTTGCGACAAGGGCAACATCGATATTGTGCTGCTCGATGTAATGATGCCGGAAATGGACGGGTTCCAGGTCTGCGCTCTGCTCAAGGCTAATTCGAAAACCCATCACATCCCGGTTCTGATGATCACCGCGTTGGACCAGCCGTCCGACCGGGTGCGGGGGCTCGAGGTCGGGGCCGACGATTTCCTGACCAAGCCGATCGACGACATCCAGTTGATGGCGCGAGTTAAGAGCCTGGTGCGGCTGAAAGTCTTGACCGACGAACTGCGCGCCCGCGCCCAGACCGGGCAGGAAATCGCCATTGAAGATGCAGTCCGGGCCATGGATTCGATCACCGCGGAAGGCGGCAAGATCCTGCTGATTGATAACGATGCCCGCCATGCCGAACGCATGCGCGGTTACCTGGCGCCGGCCAATCAGGTGGATGTGCTCGCCAATCCCGCCGATGCGGTATTCCAGATCAGCGGCGGCGGTTATGAGCTGGCTCTGGTCAGCATGGCGCTGGGCGAGTTCGATCCGCTCCGCATCTGCTCGCAGATGCGTACGCTCGACAAGGGCCGGATGTTGCCGATCATCCTGATCGCCGAGGAAGCCGATCGTCCGCGCGTGGTGCGTGGGCTCGATCTCGGGGTCAACGATTTCATCATGCGGCCGGTTGAGCGTAACGAACTCGCGGCGCGGGTGCGGACACAGATCCGGCGGCACCGCTATGCCGCCGAATTGCGCGAGAGCGTCAACAACACGCTGGCGCTGGCGGTTACGGACGAATTGACCGGCCTCTATAACCGCCGTTACTTCGACCGGCATCTCAACTTGATGCTGGAGAAGGCGCGCGAGCAGGAACGCGATATGGCGGTCGTGCTGATCGACATGGATTTCTTCAAGGCCGTCAACGATACGCACGGCCACGATATCGGCGACGCCGTGCTCCGGGAATTTTCGTTGCGGCTGCGGCGCAATATCCGCGGCGTCGACCTGGCTTGCCGCTATGGCGGTGAGGAATTCGTGGTCTTGATGCCCGACACCGACTACCGCCAAGCGCAGGGCGTGGCCGAGCGCGTGCGCATGGCCGTCGCCGAGCGCAGCTTCGAGGTCGGCGCGACCCGGCCGCTGACGATTACCGTGTCGCTGGGCGTCGCGCTCAACGAGCATGAACTGGACACGCCCGAAATGCTCCTCAAGCGGGCCGACCTGGCCCTCTATCGCGCCAAGCGCGAGGGCCGCAACCGCGTGGTCTTCGACGCCGCCTAGCTGCGCTCCGCCGCTGCGGCACGAAACCTTAAGCGGTAAGGTTAAGTCTTTATGATTAATTGCTGATCCGGTTGCGCGCGCGCACAAGTCGAGTAGGGTGCAATTAACAGATGCTCTTCCCCAAGTAGAGCATCTCACCCATCCTCACGGCTTCTCAGGTCCGCCGCAACTCCTGGGTACGTGAGGCGGCTGGTCCGGTTTGGCAGAGTGGCCTCTTCAACATGCCATTCCGGATCAGCCTAACTTAGAAGGCTCATCTCCGCCGAGATGGGCCTTCTTTCATTTTCAGCGTAGCAAGCAAAAACCCCGCATCGAGGATGCGGGGTTTTGATGCTCAGCTCTGGGAAACCAGATTACTTGATCTTGGTTTCCTTGAATTCGACATGCTTGCGCACCACCGGATCATACTTGGTCTGCGTCAGCTTTTCGGTCATGGTGCGCGAGTTCTTCTTGGTGACGTAGAAGAAGCCGGTGTCGGCGGTCGACAAAAGTTTAATCTTGATGGAGGCGGCTTTTGCCATGATCGTTGTCCTTGGAAAGGTCGCAGCGCAAAAGCAGCGGGCGACACGAATTTGGCCGCAACCTACGGATTTTGCGGCCGATGTCAAGTTGCGCGTGCCGATGCGCCGAAGAGAACGGATCTGCGCTGCCGGCAGCTCCGCGCAGGCCTTCCTCGGCGCTGATGTAGGCAAGGGGTCAGGCCAAACCGCTGGCATCATTCCCGCGAAGCGGGGCCTCGGTTGTCTCGTGGCAATCGTCAAAAACAGAAATTCCCGCGTGCGCGGGAATGACAGTGTGGCGGTTTTATTGATCGTCGGGAAGCGCCGGGTCCCGGAAATTGGGATCAAACCCGTGCATGCGGTTGGCCCATTGCAGGCCGACAACGCCCCCTTTGATCGAGGGCAGCAGGGCCAGCGGCAGCACGATCGCGAGCGGGACGAGGGTCCAGAGGTAAATCACCGGATCGATGTGCCAGTTCATTTCCATGTGTACCATCAGGCCGATGATGATGTGGCCGACGATGACGATGGCCAAGTAGGGCGGCAAGTCATCCGCGCGGTGGTGAAAGAGTTCCTCGCCGCAGACCGAGCACTTGTCGCTGACCTTGAGATAAGCCCGAAACAGTTTTCCCTCGCCGCAATTGGGGCACTTGCACATGATGCCGCGACCGATGGCTTGCCAAAGGTTGCGGGCCTGCGTGCCAGCTTTTTGCTGCGTGGTGATTTCAACGCCCATGCCTATCTCCTTCGGCCCTTTGGGCCGTAACTTCTAGATGGGCGTTGCGGCGCCCTACTTGAAGAGGACGGTTTGACGCGGGTGCCCTCGGACAAAAGTTCGAACCGCAGGGCGCCGGCAACAGGCGCCGCCTCGAGCAACCGCACCGAAACTGTGTCGCCGAGGCGGAAACGCTCGCCGCTGCGGTCGCCGATCATGGCCTGCTGTTCTTCGACATAGCGATAGTAATCCTGCCCCAGGGTGGATGCGGGGATGAAGCCATCGGCGCCGGTATCGTGCAGCCGGACGAACAGCCCGGAGCGCGTGACGCCGGAGATGCGGCCGGTGAACGTGGCGCCGATCTGGCCGGCGAGGAACTGCGCCAGCAGCCGGTCCACCGTTTCGCGCTCGGCCGCCATCGCCCGCCGCTCGGTCGCTGAGATGTGCTGGGCGACGCCTTCGAGCCCGGGAATGTCCGCGTCGCGCAGCCCATCATTGCCAAGCGTCAGTGCGCGGATCAACGCTCGGTGCACCACGAGATCGGCATAGCGGCGGATCGGCGAGGTGAAATGCGCGTAGCGATCGAGGTTGAGGCCGAAATGGCCGTAGTTCTCGGCCGAATATTCCGCCTGCGCCTGGCTGCGCAGCACCATTTCCGAGACCTGCTCGATCTTGTTTTCCTGCCGGGCCTTGGCCAGCACCCGATTGAAGTCGGTCGGCCGCACGGCCTCGGTCTTGGCGAACGACATGTCGAGCGATTGCAGGAATTCGCGCAGCGCGCCGAGCTTTTCACGACTCGGCGTGTCATGCACGCGGTAGAGGCACACGCTCTTGTGCTTCTCCAGGGTCTCGGCGGCGGCAACGTTGGCCGCGATCATCATTTCCTCGATCAGCCGATGAGAGTCGAGGCGCGGGGGGACATGGATGTTTTCCACCAAGCCCTTGTCGTCGAGGATGATTTTGCGCTCGGGCAGGTCCAGGTCGAGAGGACCACGCTTGTCGCGCGCGCGGACCAACGCCGCGTAGGCATCCCACAACGGCTTCAGCACGCGATCGAGGATGGGGCCGGTGGTATCGTCCGGCTGGCCGTCGATGGCCGCCTGCGCCTGCTGGTAGCTGAGCTTTGCCGCCGAGCGGAACAGCACGCGGTGGAACGAGTGGCTGCGCTTCTGACCCTCGGAGGAAAACACCATTTTCACCGCCAGCGACGGGCGGTTGACGCCTTCCTTGAGCGAGCAGAGATCGTTCGAGATCCGCTCGGGGAGCATCGGCACGACGCGATCGGGGAAATATACCGAATTGCCGCGCAGATAGGCCTCGCGATCGAGCGCTGTGCCCGGCCGCACATAGGCCGCGACGTCGGCGATGGCGACATAGACGATGTGTCCGCCCGGGTTCTTTGGATCGGTATCCGGCTCCGCATAGACCGCGTCGTCATGGTCCTTGGCGTCGTGCGGGTCGATGGTGATCAGCGGGATATCGCGCCAATCCTCGCGCCCCTTGAGACTGGCCTCGCCGGCTTCTTCGGCTTCCTTTAGGACGGAGTTGGGGAAGCGGTAGGGGATTTCGAGGTTGTGGATCGCGATCATCGAGACCGCGCCCTCGCTGTTCGGGTTGCCGATGACGCCGGTGACTTTTGCGCGCGGGATCATCAGTCGGCCCGACGCTTTCACCTCGACTTCGACCAGATCGCCATCCTTGGCCTCGCCAAGATCGCCGAGCGGAATGCGCATTTCCTTCTGCTTGC
>JAQGKB010000301.1 GCA_028290345.1 Hyphomicrobiales bacterium
CATGGCCATGGGGGCGTTCCTCGCCGGCGTGCTGCTCTCGACCTCGACGTTCAAGCACCAGCTCGAGGCGGATGTCGAACCCTTCCGCGGCATCCTGCTCGGGCTGTTCTTCCTGGCCGTCGGCATGTCGCTCGATGTCGCCATCGTCATCGCCAACTGGCAGATCATTGCGCTCAGCGTGCTGGGCTACATGGTGGTCAAGGCACTCGGCATTTATGTCATCGCGCGCCTGCTCAGGTCCGATCATCGCACGGCGCTGGAGCGGGCGGTGTTGATGGCGCAGGGCGGCGAGTTCGCCTTCGTGCTGTATACGACCGCGGCCAGCGTCGGCATCATCAACGCACAGACCAACGCCATTTTCACCGCCACGGTAGTCATCTCGATGGTCCTGACCCCGTTCACCGCGATGGCGCTGCGGCGGTTCACGCCGAAAGTCGAGCAATCGATGGATGGGGTCGAAGTCGCCGACGGGCTGCAAGAACGCATCCTCGTCATCGGTTTCGGGCGCTTCGGACAGATCGCGGTGCAGCCGCTTTTGGCGCAGGGGCACCGGCTGTCGATCATCGATAACGACACTGAGATGATCCGGGTCGCGGGACGGTTCGGCCGCAAGGTCTATTACGGCGACGGCACGCGACTCGATATCCTGCAGGCCGCCGGGGCGGCTTCTGCCGACGTGATCCTGATCTGCATCGATGACAAGGTTGCGGCGGTGAAGATCGCCAAGCTCATCCGCGACGAGTTCCCGCTGGCCAAGGTCGTCGCCCGTGCCTTCGATCGCGGCCACGCCATTGAACTGGTCAAGGCCGATGTCGCCTACCAGATCCGCGAGACCTTCGAATCGGCCCTGGTGCTGGGTGTCGAAACCATCAAGATGCTGGGCGCCACGGACGCGCAGGCCGAGGATGTGACGCGCCGCGTACGCGAGTTCGATGCGCGCCGGTTCGAGTTGCAGGTGCTCAACGGCGTCGCCGCCGGCCGCGACCTGCTGATCAGCAACGCCAACGAACAGGCCCGGGAGCAGGGGGTCGAGCAACCCCCCGTCGAGCCCGAACCCACCGATACCAAAGAACCGGTCTGACCTCTGCGCTGACGGAATTGCGGGTACCCGGAGAAGGTCTTTCATCCGTTATGAATGCGTGCAAGACTGTTGCTTCTAGAGGGGAATACATCGCCATGAAACCTGGATTGCGACATGCCGCAACAGCCGATCGTTTTCGATGCTCCCACTCCCCAGCGTCGCGCCCATGATGCCGAAACACTAGCAGCGGAAATCCTAGAAAGACTGACCTATTCGGTGGGGAAGGACCCCATCGTCGCCCGCCCGTATGACTGGCTCAACGCCACGATTCTGGCCGTGCGTGATCGGGTCATCGACAAATGGCTCGAGTCGAGTCGCGATACATGGCGGTCGTCGAACAAGCGCGTCTATTACCTGTCGCTGGAGTTCCTCATTGGCCGGCTGATGCGCGATGCGATGAGCAATCTCGGGCTAATGGAGCCGGTGCGCGACGCGCTGAAATCGCTGCATGTCGACCTCGGCGACCTGATCGACCTCGAACCCGATGCGGCGCTGGGCAATGGCGGCCTCGGGCGCCTGGCCGCGTGTTTTCTCGAATCGATGTCATCGCTGAAGCTGCCGGCCTATGGCTATGGCATCCGCTACGTGCATGGCCTGTTCCGTCAGGAAATGAGCGAGGGCTGGCAGGTCGAACTGCCGGAAGAGTGGCTGGCGCACGGCAATCCGTGGGAATTCGAACGCCGCGAAAACGCCTATGAGGTCGGGTTCGGCGGCAGCGTCGAGCCGATCACGCTGCCGGACGGCACCATCCGCCACGAATGGCGGCCGAGCGAACACGTCAATGCCGTGGGCTACGATACACCGATCGTGGGCTGGCGCGGTGCGCGCATCAACACGCTGCGCCTGTGGAGCGCGCAGCCGATCGACCCGATCCTGCTCGATAAGTTCAATTCAGGCGACCACATCGGCGCACTGCAGGAAAGCGCCAAGGCGGAAGCCATCACGCAGGTGCTCTATCCGGCCGACTCGACCGTCGCAGGACAGGAACTGCGGCTGCGGCAGGAGTTCTTCTTCTCCTCGGCTTCGCTGCAGGACATCGTGCGTCGGCATCTGCAGCAATACGAAAACCTGACCTCGATGCCCGACAAGGTGGCGATCCACCTCAACGATACGCACCCGGCGATTTCGATCGCCGAACTGATGCGCATCATGATGGACCAGCACGGCCTGCCGTGGGCAGAGGCCTGGGACCTGACCCGCGGCGTCTTTGGCTACACCAACCACACGCTGTTGCCGGAAGCGCTGGAAACCTGGCCGGTGGCGCTGCTCGAGCGCATGCTGCCGCGCCACATGCAGATCATCTATACCATCAACGCCGCGGTGCTCACCGAGGCGCGGACCAAGGCGCAGTTCACCGACGCGCAGATAGCCAATGTGTCGCTGATCGACGAGCACGGCGGACGCCGGGTGCGCATGGGCCAGCTTGCCTTCGTCGGCTCGCATTCGATCAACGGCGTTTCGGCGCTGCATACCGAATTGATGAAGAAGACGGTCTTTTCCGACCTCAACAAGCTCTATCCGGGGCGCATCAACAACAAGACCAACGGCATTACCCCGCGGCGCTGGCTGATGCAGTGCAATCCCGGGCTGACCAAGCTGATCACCGAGCGGATCGGGCCGGAGTTCCAGGATCGCACCGAGGCATTGGCGGCGCTGGATCCGCATGCCGATGATCCGGGGTTCCAGGCGGCGTTCGCGGCGGTGAAGCGTGCGAACAAGGTGGCGCTGGCCGAACTCATCCATGACCGACTGGGCGTCGTGGTATCGTCGGATGCGCTGTTCGACGTGCACATCAAGCGCATCCACGAATACAAGCGGCAGTTGCTGAACATCATCCAGGCGGTGGCGCAGTACGCGGAAATTCGCGCGCATCCGGAACGCGAGTGGGTTCCGCGCGTTAAGGTGTTCGCGGGTAAGGCGGCGCCAAGCTATTGGAACGCCAAGCTGATCATCAAACTTATCAATGACGTCGCCAAGGTGATCAACAACGATCCATCGGTTCGCGGATTGCTCAAGGTCGTGTTTTTGCCGAACTACAACGTGTCGCTGGCCGAAATGATCATTCCGGCTGCCGATCTGAGCGAACAGATTTCGACGGCCGGCATGGAAGCCTCTGGCACCGGCAATATGAAGTTCGGCATCAACGGCGCGATCACCATCGGCACGCTCGATGGGGCTAATGTCGAAATGCTCGACCTCGTGGGCAAGGATAATATCGCGATCTTCGGGCTGACGGCCGAGCAGGTTGCCGAGAAGCGGGCCCGCAGCGAAGTGCCGCGCTCGTGGATCGACAACTCCCCGCCGTTGAAGTCGGCGCTGGAATCGATCTCGTCCGGGGTGTTCTCGCCGGACGATCCGAACCGTTACCGCGACCTTATCGGCGGCATTTACGACCATGACTGGTTCATGGTGGCCCGCGATTTCGACTCCTACGCGGCGGCGCAGGCCAAGATCGACAGGCTGTGGAACGACAAGCGCAAGTGGAATTCGATGGCCATCCGGAACACCGCGCATATGGGCTGGTTCTCCTCCGATCGGACGATCACCCAATATGCCGAGGAGATCTGGGGCGTGCCGGTGAGCAAAGGATGAACCGCTTGGAACGGGCGAGCTGGCAGGCTGATCCGCGTGAAATCGAGGCAGTGGTACAAGGGCGCCACGCCGATCCGTTTGCGTTCCTCGGGCTGCACCAGATCGGCGACGACTGGGTGCTGCGGGCCTTCATCCCACATGCCGAAACGGTGCACGCCTATACCTTGGGCGGGGACGATCTCGGGCCGCTGATCCCGCGCGACTCCGTCGGGTTTTTCGAGGGGCTGGTCAAGGTCTCGGGCCGGCAGCCGATCCGCTTCCACGCCAAGAACGTCGGCGGCGAATGGGATGTCTACGATCCCTATAGCTTCGGGCCGGTGCTCGGGCCAATGGACGACTATTATATCGGCGAAGGCTCGCACCTGCGGCTGTTCGACAAGCTCGGCGCCCATGAGATGGCATTCGAGGGCATCCACGGCACGCATTTCGCGGTATGGGCCCCCAATGCCAAGCGCGTCAGCGTGGTCGGGCCATTCAATGATTGGGACGGGCGGCGCAATCCGATGCGGGTGCGCATGGATACCGGCATCTGGGAAGTGTTTATCCCGATCCTCGGCACCGGCACGCTCTATAAATTCGAGATCGTCGGGCCGGACGGCGCACTGCTGCCGTTGAAGGCGGATCCCTATGCAAGGCAATCGGAACTGCGGCCCAAGACCGCGTCGGTCGTCGCCGATCCGTCGCCCTTCGTCTGGACCGACGAGGCCTATCTTGCCGAACGCGCCCGGCGCGACTGGCGGCGCACGCCGATGTCGATCTACGAGGTGCATCTGGGCTCGTGGCGCCGGCGCGCCGACGGCAGCTTCATGAGCTATGAGCAACTGGCCGAGCAGTTGGTGCCCTATGCCGCCGACATGGGTTTTACCCATATCGAATTGATGCCGATCAGTGAGCACCCCTATGATCCGTCCTGGGGCTACCAGCCGACCGGGCTGTTTTCTCCGACCGCGCGCTTCGGCGATCCGGCCGGGTTCGCCCGCTTCGTCGATGCGGCGCATGCCGCCGGGCTCGGCGTCATCCTCGATTGGGTGCCGGCGCACTTCCCCACCGATGAGCACGGGTTGGCCCGGTTCGACGGCACCGCGCTTTATGAGCACCTCGATCCGCGCCGCGGCTACCATCCGGACTGGAACACCGCGATCTACAATTTCGGCCGCAAGGAAGTCTCGTCGTTCCTGATCAACAACGCGCTCTACTGGCTGGAGCGGTTCCACGTCGATGCGCTGCGCGTCGATGCGGTGGCTTCCATGCTCTACCTCGATTATTCGCGGGAGCCGGGGCAGTGGGTCGCCAACGAGAAGGGCGGCAATGAAAACCTCGAGGCTGTGGAGTTCCTGCGCCGCGCCAACGTCGAGGCCTATCGCCTGCATCCGGGCACGGTAACCATCGCCGAGGAGTCCACGGCCTGGAGTGGCGTCAGCGCCCCAGTCTTTAGCGGGGGCCTGGGGTTCGGGTTCAAGTGGAACATGGGGTTCATGAACGACACACTTCGCTACATGGGCCGCGATCCGATCCATCGCAAGCATCACCATCACGACATGACGTTTGCGGCGCTCTACGCCTATTCCGAAAACTACGTCCTGCCGCTTAGCCACGACGAAGTGGTTCATGGCAAGGGTTCGCTGATCGCCAAGATGGCGGGCGACGACTGGCAGCAGTTCGCCAGCCTGCGCGCCTATTACGGCTTCATGTGGGGCTTTCCGGGCAAGAAGCTGCTGTTCATGGGGCAGGAGTTCGCACAGCGCGACGAGTGGAACGAGGAGAAGGGGCTCGATTGGTGGCTGCTCGATGCTGGCATGCATGAAGGTGTGCGCCGGCTGGTGACCGATCTCAACGCTGCCTATCGCGAACTGCCGGCGCTGCACGGGCGCGACAACGAGCCGGAAGGCTTCGAATGGCTGATTGGCAACGACTACACCAATTCGGTGTTCGCCTGGGTACGTCGCACCCCAGGCAGCGATCCGGTGGTGGTTATCTCCAACATGACGCCGGTTCCGCGGAGCTTTTATCGTGTGCCCATGCCGCTGGCCGGCAGCTGGAGCGAGCGGATCAACACCGACTCCGGCTGGTATTCCGGCTCGAACACCGGCAACCAGGGCGCTGTGATCGCGCATGAGAGCAAGGACAATGGCGACGGTTGGCCGGCCTATGCCGATCTCTACCTGCCGCCGCTTTCGACGCTGTTCCTGAAATATGATCCAGACTAGCGGCAACGCGCGCGAAGAACCCGGACGCGTCCGGGATGGGTGTGATCAAAAACGACCCGGCTTAACCCGGGCGTACTGAGGAGGAGAGCACTATGGCTGATTATCGGAACCCTTCGCCTCTGGCTCGCGAGGCGATGGCTTACGTGCTGGCGGGTGGGCGCGGCACGCGACTGATGGAACTGACCGACCGGCGGGCCAAGCCCGCCGTTTATTTTGGCGGTAAATCCCGCATTATCGATTTCGCGCTCAGCAACGCGATCAATTCCGGCATCCGGCGCATTTCGGTGGCGACGCAATACCAGGCGCACAGCCTGATCCGGCATCTGCAGCGCGGCTGGAACTTCCTGCGGCCCGAACGAAACGAGAGTTTCGACGTGCTACCGGCCAGCCAGCGCGTCAAGGAGGACATGTGGTACGCCGGTACCGCCGATGCGGTCTACCAGAACATGGACATCATCGAGGATTACGGCCCGCGCTACATCGTCATCCTCGCCGGCGACCACATCTACAAGATGGACTACGAAATCATGCTGCGGCAGCATGTCGATACCGGCGCCGATGTCACCATCGGCTGCCTCGAGGTGCCGCGCATGGAAGCGTCCGGGTTTGGGGTGATGGCCGTCGACGGGCGCGACCGGGTGATCGATTTCGTAGAAAAACCCAAGGACCCCCCGGGCATTCCGGACAAGCCGGATACGGCATTGGCCTCGATGGGCATCTATGTGTTCGAGACGCGCTTCCTGATGGAGCAATTGCGCCGCGATGCGGCGACGGAAGGTTCGAGCCGCGATTTCGGCAAGGACATCATCCCCTATGTGGTGAAGAACGGCACGGCGTGGGCGCATCGCTTTACCCGCTCCTGCGTGCGCTCCACCAATGAGGAAGTGTCGTATTGGCGCGATGTCGGTACCGTCGATGCCTATTGGAAGGCCAATATCGATCTCACCGACGCCACGCCGCAGCTTGACCTCTACGATCGCGACTGGCCGATCTGGACCTATGCCGAGATCACCCCCCCGGCCAAGTTCGTGCATGATTTCGAGGGCCGGCGCGGCTCGGCGGTCAATTCGCTGGTTTCGGGCGATTGCATCGTCTCGGGCGGCACCATGCACAAGACGCTGCTCTCCACCGGCTCGCGCATGCACTCCTATTCCGAGCTGAACGAGGCGGTGGTGCTGCCCTACTGCAACATCGGGCGCGGCGCGCGGCTGAACAAGGTGGTGCTCGATCGCGGTGTCAGCATTCCGGATGGCCTGATCGTGGGCGAAGACCCCGAGTTCGACACCAAATGGTTCCGCCGCACCGAAGAAGGGGTGACGCTTATCACCCAGCCGATGATCGACAGGTATTTGGCGAGCAAATGATCGAAGTCCTATCGGTAGCCTCGGAAGCCTACCCGTTGATCAAGACGGGGGGCCTGGCGGATGTGACTGGCGCGCTTCCGGGCGCGCTTTCGCCGCTCGGCGTATCGATGCGGACGCTGCTGCCGGGCTATCCGGTGGTGACCGACAAGCTCAATGGCGGCGGGCGCACGGTGGCCGAGTTCGATGATCTGTTCGACGGCCCCGCCAAGCTCGTCGCCGCGCGGATCAACGGCCTCGAGATCCTCCTCATCGACGCGCCGCACCTTTATGCGCGGCCGGGGAACCCGTACCTGGGACCCGATGGGCTCGATTGGCCGGACAATTGGCGGCGCTTCGCGGCCTTGGGCTGGGTCGCGTCGCAGCTCGGCCATGGGCTGCTCGACGACTACCAGCCGCAGATCATCCAGGCGCATGACTGGCAGGCGGGGTTGTTGCCCGCCTACATGAAATACGGCCCGGCCACCGACGTCAAAACGGTGATGACGGTGCACAATATCGCGTTCAAGGGCTTTTTCGGCTCGGAGATCTTTCCGCAGTTGCGCTTGCCCCCCGCGGCGTTCGCCGTGGGCGGCGTCGAGTTCTACGGCGGCATCAGCTATCTCAAATCGGGCATGGAATGCGCCGATTTCGTCACCACGGTCAGCCCCAACTACGCCGAGGAAATCCGCACCCCGGCCTTCGGTATGGGGCTCGAGGGCCTGCTCAACGGCCGCGCCGAAACCGTTACCGGCATTCTCAACGGCATCGACATCGATACCTGGGATTCAGCCATCGATCCGGAGCTGAAGCAGACCTATTCGGCCAATACGCTGCATTTGCGCCAGGTCAACAAGCGGGCGCTGGCTGAGCGGTTCCAACTCGACGGGGTCGACGGCCCGCTGTTTTGCGTTATCAGCCGCTTCACCGGCCAGAAGGGCATGGATCTCTTGGCGCAGGTTGTCGACGGTGTGGTGGGACTCGGCGCGCGCTTCTGCCTCCTCGGCTCGGGCGAGCCGCATCTGGAGGCGGGCTTTGCCGCCGCCGCCGCGCGGCATCCCGGCAAGGTCGGACTCGTCGTCGGCTATGACGAGGGGCTGTCGCACCTGATGCAGGGCGGCGCCGACGCGATCCTTGTGCCGTCGCGCTTCGAACCTTGCGGGCTGACTCAGCTCTATGGACTGCGCTATGGTTGCATACCGGTGGTGAGCCGCGTCGGCGGGCTTGCCGACACCATCATCGATGCCAATCCGGCGGCGCTCGATGCCGGGGTGGCTACCGGCATCCAGTTCGACGCCGACAGCGCCCATGCGCTCTATGAGGCGGCGCGCCGTGCCGTAAAGCTATACGGCGATGAAAAGGTGTGGCGGAAAATGCAGCGCCGGGGCATGAAATCGGATGTTTCCTGGGAGCACAGCGCCGACCGCTATGCCGCCCTCTATGGCCAACTTCTTGGACTGGCGCGCGACAATGACAATGCAGCAGATTAAGACAACCCCGTTCAGCGACCAAAAGCCGGGCACTTCGGGGCTGCGCAAGCGCGTGCCGGTATTCCAGCAAGCCAACTACATCGAGAATTTCATCCAGTCGATCTTCGATAGCCTCGAAGGCATTGCCGGGCGGACGCTGGTCATCGGCGGCGACGGGCGGTTCTACAACGACGTGGTCGTGCAGAAGGCAATCAAGATCGCGGCGGCGAACGGCTTTGCCCGGGTGCTGGTCGGGCAGGGCGGCCTGCTGTCAACACCGGGCGCCAGCCATATCATCCGGCACTACAAGGCGTTGGGCGGCATCGTGCTTTCGGCCAGCCACAATCCGGGTGGACCGGATGGCGATTTCGGCATCAAGTACAATATCGACAACGGCGGGCCGGCGCCGGAACGGATCACCGATGCGGTCTTTGCCCGCAGCAAGGTGATCGACAGCTACAAGATCGTCGATGCGCCCGATGTCGATCTGGGCAAGCTCGGCACGCACAAATCCGGCGACATGATCGTCGAGGTCATCGACCCCGTGGCGGACTACGCCGACCTGATGGAAACGCTGTTCGATTTCGACGCGCTGCGGGCGCTGTTCGCCGGCGGTTTCCGCATGCAGTTCGATGCGATGAGCGCCATCACCGGGCCCTATGCGCACGCCATTCTGGAGGGCAAGCTCGGCGCGCCCAAGGGTACCGTGATCAACGGCACGCCGCTCCCCGATTTCGGTGGCGGCCACCCCGATCCGAACCTCGTCTACGCCAAACCGCTGTTCGACCTGCTGATGGGGCCGGACGCGCCTGATTTCGGCGCCGCTTCGGATGGCGATGGCGACCGCAACCTGATCATCGGGCGCAATATCTTCGTCACCCCATCGGATTCGCTGGCGCTGATCGCGGCCAATGCGACGCTGGCTCCCGGCTATCGCAACGGCATTGCGGGTATTGCGCGCTCGATGCCGACCAGCGCCGCGGCCGACAAGGTGGCCGAAAAGCTCGGCATCGAAATGCACGAGACGCCGACCGGCTGGAAGTTCTTCGGCAACCTGCTCGATGCGGGCCGCGTGACGATCTGCGGCGAGGAGAGTTCGGGCACCGGGTCGAACCACGTGCGCGAAAAGGATGGCCTCTGGGCGGTGCTGTTCTGGCTCAACATCCTCGCTGTGCGCAAGCAGAGCGTCGAGGCCATCGTCAAGGAGCACTGGGCGACCTACGGGCGCAATTACTACACGAGGCACGACTACGAGGAGGTCGACGCTGCGATCGCCAATGCGCTGGTCGATGACCTGCGCGCCAAGCTGCCCGGCCTTGTTGGGCAGGGTTTTGAAGGGATGACGGTTTCCTATGCCGATGATTTTTCCTATTCCGATCCGGTAGATGGCTCGGTCAGCGGCAAGCAGGGCATCCGGATCGGGTTCAGCAATGGCAGCCGGATCGTGCTGCGGCTGAGTGGAACCGGAACGGTGGGGGCGACGTTGCGCTTGTATCTGGAACGGTACGAAACGGCCAATGGACACCTTGATCTCGACACCCAATCCGCCCTCGAACCCCTCATCCAGCTTGCAGAACGACTCTCCGGACTACGCCAACGTACCGGGCGTGCAGCGCCTAATGTTATCACCTGACGGCGCCGGCGAAGTGAGACCCGTTATCGCTCCCCATGCCGGGAGTCCCGAAGTTCTGGGCGCTACGATCACCTCGGAGGGCGTCAACTTCGCCGTCTATTCTGAGACGGCGTCAGTACTTTACGTGTCGCTCTACGACGAGCAGGATCGCGAAATCCAGCGCTTCGAACTCGACGGGAATGACGACAACATCCATCACGGGCTGATCGCCGGGCTGGGCGCCGGGGCGAAATACGGCCTGCGCGCCGATGGGCCTTATGATCCGGCGCGCGGCTATTTCTTCGATCCGCAAAAGCTGCTGGTCGATCCCTATGCCAAGCGCATCGACCGGCCCTATGTGCGCTCGCCGCGCCTGCGCCTGCCGCGCGAGGATGCCGAGGATACGGCCCCGCTGGTGCCCAAGGCGATCGTCGTCGGCGGCGGCAACAAGCCCGCGCTGCCGCGCCGACGCCAGCCGGAACTGTTCTACGAAATGAACGTGCGCGGCTTCACCATGCGGCATCCGAGCGTGCAGGGACCGCTGCGCGGCACCATTGCCGGGCTCACCACGCGGCAGGTTATCGAACACCTCGAATTTCTCGGCGTCGATACCGTCGAATTGATGCCGGTTGCGGCATGGATCGATGACGGGCATCTGCCGATCCTCGGGCTCACCAATGCCTGGGGCTACAATCCGATCAGTTATTTTGCGCCCGACCCGCGGCTGGCGCCGCGTGGTATCCAGGAACTGCGCAACATGACCGATCTCTACCGCAAGCACGGCATCTCGGTGATCCTCGACGTGGTCTACAACCACACCGGCGAGGGCGACAGCAACGGCCCGATCCTGAGCCTGAAGGGCCTCGATGCGCTGAGCTATTACCGCTTCGTCGAAGCCGACGATGGCCAGCAGCATCTGGTCAACGATACCGGCACGGGCAACACTTTGCGCGCCGATCATCCGGCCACACAGCGCCTGGTGATCGACAGCCTGCGCTATTGGATCCAGGAGGGCGGCGTCTCGGGGTTCCGCTTCGATCTGGCCCCGGTGCTCGGCCGCCAGCCGGGCTTCAATCCGAACGCGACGATGCTGCAGAAGATCAAGGCCGATCCGCTGCTCAGCCGCGCCATTCTCGTGGCTGAACCCTGGGATCCAGGTCCGGGCGGTTATCAGCTCGGCCAGTTCGGCCGCGAATTCCGCGAGTGGAACGATACCTATCGCGATGAGGTGCGCTCGTTCTGGCGCGGCGACGATGCCAAGATCGGGGCGCTAGCCGGCAAGGTCGCGGGCTCGGCGGAGGTATTCAACTTCGCCGGTCGCAAGCCCTCGGCCAGCGTCAACCTGCTGGCCGTGCATGATGGCTTCACCCTCGCGGACCTGGTTTCCTACCACGACAAGCACAATGAGGCGAACGGCGAGGACAACCGCGACGGCCACAACAACAACGCCTCGTGGAACTGCGGCATCGAAGGGCCGACCGACGATCCGGAAGTTTTGGCGATGCGGGCCCGCGATGTACGGGCGCTGCTGGCGACGCTGTTCATGTCGCGCGGCACGCCGCTGATCCAGCAGGGCGACGAATTCGGACGCACCCAAAGCGGCAACAATAACGCCTATGCCCAGGACAACGAGATCACCTGGGTCGATTGGGAAAAGGTGGATGGCGCGCTGGTCAATTTCGTCGCCGCCGTGCACGGCTTCCGCAAGGCGCATCCGGCGCTGACCAGCGACCGGTTCCTCACCGGGCAGGTGCGCAATGGCGTCCGCGATGTGGCTTGGCTGCATCCGGACGGGCGCGAAATGAACGACGGCGATTGGGCCGATGCCGGCGCCTCGGTGCTGGGCATGCATCTGCGCACCATCGGCGACGAAGTCCTGGTGTGGTTCAACCGGCGAGCCGAGCCAGTGACGGCAAAGCTGCCGGCTCACTCTGTCGGCTGGGCTCTTGGCCTCGTTTCCGATGACAAGGCCGAGGTGAGCTTTACCGACGATGCCGTGATCCTGCCGCCGCGCAGCGTGGTGGCTTTGGTCGTCGGCCAGCGCCCGGCGCCAGCCGAGGCCGAAGCCCCCGTCCAGTAACACTCCCCGCATGTGGCCCGCCAAGGCGGGCCACCATCCTGCCACGATAACTTGCGGAAACCGCCTGAATCACCGGATTCATGCCTGTGGTTTCTTTGTGGTAAGCATTCAAAGTCAAGCGCGGGCGCCGAGATCAAGAGAATTTGTGTTGCGTGTTGCGCGCAGGACACTTAATGCTTGCCTTGCGACACTATTCGCGGGGCCAATGCAGTAACCAAAGCATATATCGTGCCGTTTGACCTGCGGCTCCTCGTCGCAGGCAAATAACCAATCCATCACTATTTGGACGCAAAGCAGTCTCGAATTGGTCATCGAGCAGGGCTTTGATCCGCCTGTCGCGGTGCAATCGCCCGTGATGGCCGCTCCACAACCCAGTGGTCAAACTCGTTCAAGACTCTCATGGAGACTACTATGAAACCGATGCTTGCAGTATCGGCTGCCGTGCTACTCGCGGTAATCTCTGCGATGCCCGCCGTCGCCGCCACCATCACGCCTGCCCCTGCCGCGTCCGCAATGACCAGCGCTGCCGCGGTGACCAAGCCTGTCGCCGCCAAGCCTGTCGTCGCGAAAGTGGCCGCCAAGACTGCAATGGACACGGCGACCGTTTCGGCCGGTACCAAGACCAGCGCCTTGTCTGCCACAAACCTGCTCAAGCTGGTCGGCAAGTACACCAAGGGCGATCTGCGCGCGCTGAATACCGCCAAGACCGTCTGGACCTATGACACCAAGACGATCTACACGCCCGCCGATCAGGCCAAGCTGAGCACGTCCGCGACGGCCGCCCAGTCCAAGATCGACGTGTTCCATACCGCCGTCAACAGCGATGCGGGCCTCAAGGCCTGGTTCGGCAAGCACAATATCGACGTGAACAGCGTTGTTGCGGTGCAGGTCGGCAAGAAGGGCGTTGCCGTTTATACCATGTAGGCCCGCCTCGCGGCGTTTTCGAACCGGCTCGCCGGTGGCCCCCCGCCTGTGAAAGCGCCTCGAATCTTGCCTTAGACCAGAGCGTCGGGTTCTCTCGCCCCGGCGCTCTGTTTTTTTTCAGACCGTTTTGGCCAACTCCGCCCGCTGTCCGGTCAGGCCACCCGCCTTTTCGATGAAGGCGATGATCGCGTCCAGCCCTTCG
>JAQGKB010000311.1 GCA_028290345.1 Hyphomicrobiales bacterium
ATGACAAGCCCATCATCGGTCGTGGCGGTGATCTCGAGGACAGCGGGCAGGGTCTCGGGCTTGACGATCAGGGAATGATAGCGCGTCGCCTCGAAGCCGGAATTGAGGCCGCGGAAAATGCCCTTGCCAGAATGGTTGATGCGGCTGGTCTTGCCGTGCATCAGGCTCGGGGCGCGGATGACATCTCCGCCCATCGCTTGGCCGATCGCCTGGTGACCGAGGCAGACGCCGAGCAACGGCACGCTCGTACCGAACCGGCCGATCACGGCAAGGCAGATACCGGCTTCGCTGGGGGTCTTCGGACCGGGCGACAGCACGATGGCCTCCGGCGCCATTTCTGCGATCTGCTCGAGGCTGATCTTGTCATTGCGATAGACGATCGGCTCTGCCCCGAGTTCACCGAGGAAATGGACGAGATTGTAGGTAAAACTGTCGTAGTTATCGATGACGAGTAGTTTCATCGCTCGGTCACTTTCCACTCACGTCTGCCACCATCATCACGCCGTGCAAGCTGCTCGGTGCCGCAGACTTCGTGCTGAGCCGGGAGGCCTCGAAGCACTTGGTCGTGCCTCTACTGCCCAATCCGCGCCTCGCCGGCATAGCGTAGCGCTTCCTCGGCGGCGCTGAAAAGGGCGCGGGCCTTGTTTTCGCATTCCAATTGCTCGAGTTCCGGCTTGCTGTCAGCGACGATCCCGGCGCCCGACTGCACGTAGAGTTTGCCGTTGGTCAGAATCGCGGTGCGCAGCACGATGCAGGTATCCATGGTGCCGTCAGCGCCGAAATATCCCACGCACCCGCCATAGATGCCACGCTTGGCCTTTTCCAGTTCATCGATGATTTCCATCGCCCGAACCTTTGGCGCGCCCGAGACGGTGCCGGCGGGAAATCCCGCGGTGAGCGCATCGACGAAGTCATATTTCGGGTCCAGCACGCCGACCACGTTGGAGACGATATGCATAACGTGCGAATAGTATTCGAGGAAGAATTTGTCTGTGACCTTCACTGATCCGATCTTGGCCACCCGGCCGACATCGTTGCGCCCCAGGTCAAGCAGCATCAGATGTTCGGCGAGTTCCTTGGGGTCCGAGATCAGTTCCTCGGCCAGTTCGCGGTCGCGTTGTGGGGTGGAACCACGCTTGCGGGTGCCAGCGATCGGGCGGATGGTGACCTCGCCCTTTTCTACCTTCACCAGGATTTCTGGGCTCGAGCCCGCCACGGCGAAATTGCCGAAGTCGAGGAAATACATGTGCGGCGACGGGTTCGTGCGGCGCAGGGCGCGATAGAGTGCCGTCGGGGGCAGGTTGAAATCCGCCTCGAAGCGCTGGCTCAACACCACCTGGAAGATATCGCCGGCGGTGATGTAGTCCTTCGCCGCTGCCACCATCTCGAAATATTGCTCGCGCGATGTGTTGCAGGTGACCGCCACGCCGCCGGTGCCGGAAATGTCGACGATATCGTCGGTCACGGGCAGGGCGCGTCCAAGCCGGGCGGCGGCATCGTCGATCCGTTCCTGCGCGCCCTCATAGGCCTGCCGCGCGGTAACGCTCTCGCGAACGTAAACCGGCGCGGTGAGATAGAGCTCGTCCTTTAGTGTATCGAAGATCGCCAGTACCGTCGGCCGCATCAAGATGGCGTCGGGCAGGTACATGGTGTCCGGATTGGTGTCCGGCAGCACTTCCATGAAGCGCACCATCTCATAACCGAGATAACCATAGACCCCTGCGGCAGTGGAGGGCAGCCCCTCGGGCACCTCCGCCTGCGATTCCTTCACCAGCGCCCGCAATGCTTCCAGCGGCGGTTGCAGCACCGGCTCGAACGCCTCCGGCTCGAGCCCCGCATTGCGGTTGATGCTGGCCTTGCCGTCCACCACTTTCAAGATCACGTCGGGCAGCAGCCCGATCATCGAATAGCGCCCGCGCGTGGAGCCGCCCTGCACCGATTCCAGCAGGAACGTGTTCTGGCGCCCCTGCGCCAGCTTCATGTACGTGCCGATCGGGGTTTCGAGATCGGCAATGACACGGCGGAAGACGATCTGGGCGGTGCCCGCTTCGTAACGCGCTGCAAAACCGCTGAAAGGATCGTCTGCCATTTGACTGCTAGTTTCCGGTTGAGCTGAGCGCCAGGACCTGGTTCAGCGCTGCGTCGTTGACGCGCAGGCCGGCCTCGTTGCGGACGCCGGTGATAAATTCGCCGAAGAGGCTGTCGCGAATGGCGTTATCCATGTAGCTGCGCGCCTGGGCGGGCGCCGTTCCAGCCGCCGGGGTGATGCTTTCCACTTGGAACACCACATAGTCGCCGTCGCCGTTCTTGGACGAGCCGTAATAGTTCGGGCCGCCGGCAAATGCCGCATTGGCAACGTCCTGGTTCAGCACCTGCGAGCCGTCCCCAGTGCGCTTGATCGGCTGCGACAGCTGCGGGAACTGGTTGAGCGTGCTTGCGACGTCGTTGAAGGATTTTCCCGCCTTGATGTCTGCCACCGCGTTCACCGCCGCCTTGGCGATCTCGGCTGTGGTCTTCTCATTGGTCCAGGCGGTCACCAGGGCATCGTGCACTTCGGCGAGGGTCTGGTCGCGCGCCGGCTGCACCGATTTGAGATCGAACCATACATTGTGGTTGCTGCTCAAGGTCACGGTTGGCACCAGCTTGTCGGCTTGGGCGGCAAAGATCGCCGCGGTAACCTTCGGGCGATCGGTCGCCGCGATGTCGGCGACCGCCGAAAGCGCGGCGCCGTCATTCTTCATATCAAGGCCGCTGACCGAGAGGTTGTAGCGCTTGGCGATTGTCGCGAGCGGCTGGAACGACGCTCGCAGTTCTTCGATCTGATCGAGGTCGTCGGAGTATTCCTTCTTCGCCGCCGCCATCGCCAAATTCTTGACGATGCTTTCCTTGGCGTCTGCAAGGCTCAGCGTGCCGCCCGCCTCGATGGTCGGAACGCTGATGGCGCGCTTGCCGACCACGCCGTCGATGATGGTGAACGCACCCTGCGCCAGCCCGAAGGCGGCCTTGGCGAGCGCCGGATCGGTTACTTCGGCCTGGGTCAGCGTACCGAGGTCGGTCACCGGCAAGTTGGCCGCCTTGGCAAGCTCGTCGAAGCTCTTGCCCGCCGTCTGGCCGTCGGTGAAAGTCTTCACAGCCGCATCATTGGGCAGCACGACCTGCTTGATGTCGCGCTTCTCGATCTTGGTGAGGCTTGCCTTGGTGCGCTCGTACTGGGCCGCGATCTCGGCATCGGTAAAGGTTTTCGTTGCCGCGAGGCTATCGAGCGACATGCTCAGCACATCGACCTTGCGCGTTTCCGGGGTGCGATACTCGGCTTGGTGCTGCTTGAGGTAGTCAGCGAGTTCCGCATCGGTCGGAGCGGCAACGGCCGGGACCGCGAGCGAGTTGATGACGAAATAGTTCAAGGTACGCGTATCGGACGCATAGCGGTTGATCAGCTGCTGCGCGGTCTCCGGCACAGCCGCATCACCGAACATGCCGACAGCAAGCTGGTTGCGCCGCGCGGCTTTCGTCTGCATATCGAAGTACTGCGCCTCGGTGTAGCCGTTCTGCTGCAGCACAGCATTGAAGCTGTTGCGGTCGAACTGCCCCAGAAGCCCGGTAAAGGATGGGTCAGCTCGCAGCATCTTGGCTAATTGCTGGTCGGAAGCGCCAAGGCCCATTTGCGAGGCGAAGCGGTTGACGGCTGCGTCGGCCGATAGCCGGGCAATCACCTGCGAGGGAATGCCCATGGCCATGGCTTCCTGCGATGTCGGCTGCTTGCCGATCTGCTGGGCGGCATTGGCCAGGGCGGATTGATAACTTCGCTGGAAATCGATGGTGGTGATCTCCTCGTCGCCAACGCGGGCGATGACATTGGTGCCCAGGTTGGTGATGACATTGGAGATGCCAAACGCGCCGAAGCTGACTACAAGGATGGCCAACAGAATCTTTGCGATCCATGTCTTGGCGAAGGCACGCAATGTATCGAGCATTTTCTGAGGTCTTCCAGTACGCAGGGTGACGCCGGCTTCTAGCGGCAACGGCTTGTCGCGGCGGTTATTTAATCGGGACAACCCAGTGCCGCAAGGCATAAAGCCGGGGTTAGGATAATCCTCACCCCTTCGCAAGCGAATAGGAGCAGGTTTTTGGCCTTTGACATCGTGCCGCTGATCGCCGGAAACTGGAAGATGAACGGCCTGCGCGCCTCCTTGGATGAAGTCACCAGGCTCAAGGACCTGCTCAAGACCGGCGCCGCATCATACTGCAGTATCGCCATCTGCCCGCCGGCAACGTTGCTTGCCGCAATGAGCACGCAGGCAGCCGGGAGCGGCATCGCAGTCGGTGGCCAGGATTGCCATCAGGCCGCGAGCGGGGCGCATACCGGCGATATCAGCGCCGCCATGCTCGCCGATGCCGGCGCTAGATACGTAATTGTTGGCCATTCCGAACGGCGCGCCGATCACGGCGAGACGGACGCGCTGGTTAGTGCGAAAGCCAGCGCGGCGATCGAGGCAGGGCTCATTCCGATCATCTGCGTCGGTGAGTCGGAAGCCGAACGAAAAGCGGGCCTTGCCGCCAAAATCGTGGGCGGCCAACTCGCGGCGTCGATTCCGGACGCTGCAGCGGATGCGGATTTCGTCGTTGCCTATGAGCCGGTCTGGGCGATCGGCACCGGCCTCACGCCAACCAGCGCCGAGATCACGGCAATGCACGACAATCTGCGGGCGCAATTGGCCGCGCGTTTCGGCAAAAAGGGCGCGACGATCCAACTGCTTTACGGCGGTTCGCTGAAGCCAGGAAATGCTCGCGAAATCCTCGCCATCGAAAACGTCAATGGCGGACTGGTCGGGGGCGCAAGCCTCTTGGCGAACGACTTCTTCGCCATTATCTCAGCAGCCTGAGGCGGGCGCGCGCACAACGCCCCGAAAAACGCTGCAACGCGCTGGCGTTTCTTTAGCTCAGCGTGTAGAAGCCCGCATTCTTGTGAGTTCTGAGGACTGATCGAATAATGGCCAACGTGTTGATTGTTGCCTATTTGCTGATTGTTTTGGCGCTGATCGCAGTGATCCTGCTGCAGCGTTCGGAAGGCGGCGGGCTCGGCATGGGCGGTGGCGGCGGCTTCATGACCGCGCGTGGTTCGGCCAACCTGTTGACGCGGACAACTGGCGTCCTGGCGGCGCTGTTCTTCGCTACGGCGATCGGACTGACCATCCTCAACGAACTCGATCGCGGTTCCTCGACCATCCTCAACGACGCGACGAACGCGGCCGGCAAGGCGCCGGCCAACCCGCTCGACGCGCTGAACGCTTTGCAGAACAATTCTCAGGCCCCGTCCGGAACCCAGGCGCCCGGCGCGGCCCCCGCGACGCCTTCGCCAGCCGCTGAAGATGCGCTGAGCCTTGCCGTGCCGGCCGCCCCCGCCGCTACTACGCCCGCCCCAGCGACGACGCCGGCACCCGTGACCACCCAGGCTCCGGCGGCTGCACCTGCGCCGGCTGCTATGCCGGCCCCGGCCCCGGCCGCGACTACGCCAGCACCTGCCGCGCCCGCGCCCGCGGCGACTTCGCCCGCTACCACACCTGCGCCTGCGCCTGCCTCGACACCGGCTCCCGCCCCGACACCTGCGCCTGCTCCAGCAATGACGATGGCTCCTGCGATGAAGCCGGCACCCGCCAAGCCCGCACCGGCTGCGACAACGCCTCCGGCGACCGCTCCGGCGCAACCGGCAACCAACTGACCCGCCGCACGGTGGACCGAATGAAGGGGATGGCGACATCCCCTTCTTCTTTTTGTATGAGGCGAAACATTCGCCTTCGAATCACGTTCGAAACGACATAAGGTGAGGGCCCATGGCTCGGTACGTTTTCATCACCGGAGGCGTGGTCTCCTCTTTGGGCAAAGGTCTTGCATCCGCGGCACTCGGTGCGGTGCTGCAGGCGCGCGGATATAAGGTCCGCCTGCGCAAGCTCGACCCCTACCTCAACGTCGATCCGGGCACCATGTCGCCCACCCAGCACGGCGAAGTGTTCGTCACCGATGACGGCGCCGAAACCGATCTCGATCTCGGCCATTACGAGCGTTTCACCGGCCGCTCCGCCAACAAGCGCGACAACATCACCACCGGCCGGATCTATTCCGACATCATTGCCAAGGAGCGCCGCGGCGACTTTCTAGGCGCCACTGTCCAGGTCATCCCGCACGTCACCGACGCAATCAAGAATTTCGTGATTGAAGGTAATGATGATTTCGATTTCGTATTGGTCGAGATCGGCGGCACCGTCGGCGATATCGAAGGCCTGCCGTTCTTCGAAGCCATCCGGCAGCTCGGCAACGAACTGCCCCGCCATCATGCGGTCTACGTGCACCTGACGCTAATGCCCTATATTCCCAGCGCTGGCGAACTGAAGACCAAGCCGACCCAGCACTCGGTCAAGGAACTGCGCTCCATCGGCATCGCGCCGGACATCCTGCTGGTACGCTGCGATCGCCCGATCCCCGAGAGCGAGAAGAAGAAGCTGTCGCTGTTCTGCAACGTCCGCGAGAGCGCCGTCATCCAGGCGCTGGACGTTTCCTCGATCTATGACGTCCCGATCGCCTACCACGAGGAAGGCCTCGACCGCGAAGTTTTGGCCGCCTTCGGCATCAGCGATGCGCCATATCCCGATCTCTCCGCCTGGAACGAAGTCTCCAGCCGCATGCACAACCCCGAGGGCGAGGTCAATATCGCCATCGTGGGCAAGTACACCGGCCTCAAGGACGCCTACAAGTCGCTGACCGAAGCGCTAACCCACGGCGGCATCGCCAACCGGGTCAAAGTCAACCTGCAATGGATCGACAGCGAGATCTTCGAGCGCGACGATCCGGCGCCGTACCTCGAGCACATCGACGGTATCCTGGTGCCCGGCGGCTTTGGCGAGCGCGGTTCGGGCGGAAAGATCCAAGCCGCGCGTTTTGCCCGGCTGCGCAGCGTGCCATATTTCGGCATCTGCTTCGGCATGCAGATGGCCTGCATCGAAGCGGCCCGCAACACCGCCGGCATCAAGGCGGCCAACTCCACCGAATTCGGCCCGACCAAGGAGCCGATCGTCGGGATGATGACCGAATGGGTGAAGGGCAACGAGACCCAAACGCGCGACGCCGGCACCGATCTGGGTGGCACCATGCGGCTCGGCGCCTATCCCGCCCAGCTCACCCGCGGCAGCCGCGTCGCCGACATCTATGGCACCACCCACATCACCGAGCGACATCGGCACCGCTATGAAGTGAATATGGAATACCGGAAACTGCTGGAAAAGAACGGCCTGCTGTTCTCCGGCGTCTCGCCTGATGGCCGGCTGCCCGAAATCGTCGAGCGCACCGATCACCCCTGGTTCATCGGCGTGCAGTTCCACCCCGAACTCAAATCCCGCCCCTTCGAACCGCATCCCCTGTTCGCCTCGTTCATCGCCGCGGCGGTGGAGCAGAGCCGGCTGGTGTGATCGATCAGCCTGGAACCCATCTCGGTTCGTCGTCGAGCCGGCGATAGCTTCTGTCGCCGGCCACATCGCCGAACCACTGCATTGGGCCGTCAAACGGCTGAAGGAAGAACGTGATCCCCGTCGGTTTCCTGCCTTTGATCCGGGCCTCGATCCGCCAATCGAGCAGGAAACCCTGCCGATAGGAAGATCGCTGTTTTCCGAGATGCAGCGCCACATAGCCGCCAAGCTTGATCGCGGGATCGCAGAGGGCCTTGTCGACCAGCCAGACGCCTGACCAGAACCTGCCGTCGGCGAGTTCGTTAACCTCGTAGTCCGGGTCGTAGACAAGGTGAAAGCCGATCACCGGGCTCTCCGGCGAGGCCAATCGCTTGCTGCGCGAAGTCTGGATTGCGGTACAGATATCGACGACGATTTGATTCTGCTGCGCCAGCGCATTTTGCCGGACCTGCTCGAGGCGAGGCGGGGCTAGCGCGAGAAGGCGATCTTCGGTCCAGACGATAGGCACGGTTTTCTCCCGACGCTTCTGCAGCTATTGCTTACGCAATCAGTCGAGGACATGACAGCAATGGCCGAAATCATCTCGCTTAGCAAAGCGCGTAAGCGCAAGGCGCGCGCCGAGAAAGAAGAGCTGGCAACCGAAAACCGCATAAAATTCGGCCGCACCAAGACCGAGCGCGAAAAGATCGAGGCCGGCAAGGCGCTCGATACCAGGAAACTCGACGCGCACAAGCGCGACGACGAAAGCGAACAATGATTGATCCTGTAGCTCTCGAATCGCGCATCGAGCACCTTGAAACCCGGGTGGCTTTCCAAGACCGGACCATCGAGGACCTGAACAAGATGCTCACTGCCCAATGGCAGGAGATCGATAAGTTGAAGCGGGAACTCGCCAAGCTCGGCGAACAACTGAAGGAGGCCCAGTTCAGCAGCGGCCCCTCCGCGCCCGAACCACCGCCGCCGCATTATTGATCCGGATAGGGCAGGGCGCCTGACCTCGCCGTTCGAGGCTCGCTACGCTCGCCCTCAGATGAGGTCTTCGTGCGGGTGCAGTCCGGCACGCAAACTCGCCCCAAACTCTGCCTCCACCTTCTTCCACAAGGGGAGAAGGGAACTCCGAGCCTGGCGCGGGGCAGACTTGCAGCCGCAACCTACCAGTGGGCCACGCGGTCGCGTCCGACGAACTGGGCGCTCTCGCCGGTGTATTGGAACAGCTCGATCTTCACCCCATTGGGATCGGCGATCCAGCTCTGCCAGGTATCGTCGCAGCCGATCGACTTTTCACGGACGGCGACACCCTTGGATTTAATGTGGGCGATGGCCTCGTCCATGTTCACCACCTCGAAGCAGATGTGGTTGATCTGGTTGGTCTCGGCAAAATTGGCTTCAGGCTTGTGGAACACTTCGATGAAGGTGTCGCCGCCGGATACGAGGTAGTAGCCGAAAATCTCATTGTTGCGCGTGAAGTTGAACGCAACCTCGAAGCCGAGCACGTCGCGGTAGAACGCCTCGGTCTCTGCAAGGTCCTTGGCGAAAATGCAGGCATGGGCGATCTGCTTGATGATTTTGGGCATGCGTATCCTCCTGAAGCTGGTTTCATCGGTGATACACGGCATTCGTATTAACGTAAATACAACTGCCCCGTAAATCGATTGCGCGCGCTCCGCTTCCGTTAGGAACCGCGGCGGAGTCCGTCCGTTTCCCTCCGTCAATCCAACTCAAGGAGACGAAAATGCCCACAGCATCAGGACATACCGCCGCCATCCGAGCCTCCCGCGTCATCGGAACGCCGGTCAAGGACCAGATGGGCGACACCATCGGCAAGGTTGAGGACGTTGTGCTCGATAAGACCGACAACGAGATCATGTTCGGTGTCGTCGGCTTTGGCGGCTTCCTCGGGCTCGGCGAAAAATTCCGTCCCGTACCGTGGTCCGTGCTCGACTACTCGGAGGATGCCCAAGCCTATGTCGTGCCGTTCACCCGCGAACAGTTGGAGGCGGCACCCAGCGACACCATCACCGAACTGACCCGCGAGGATGGCGCCTATTACCGTGACCGCGCCTTCGATTATTATCGGGTCGAGCCCTACTGGCATTGACCATCGTCAGCCAAGCTTGTGGGGAGCGGCGCCAAACGCCGCTCTTTTTTTGAGTTGCGAACCGCCTTCTATGGGCTAGGTTCCGCCCGGTAGCCAAGCAGGAGGCATCTCATGACGCGCGTAGTGATCATCGGCGGCAGCGGCCATGTCGGCACCTATCTCGTGCCGCGGCTGGTCGAAAGCGGCTTCGAAGTTGTCAATGTCACGCGCGGCCAGCGCGAGCCGTATCTGCCGCATGCGGCGTGGAAATCCGTGCAGACCGTCATCGCCGACCGTGATGCCGAGGAAAAGGCTGGCACGTTCGGCGAGAAAATCCGCGATCTAAAGGGCGACATCGTCATCGACATGATCTGCTTTACACTCGAGAGTGCAAAGCAACTGACCCATGCGCTCAAGGGCAATGTGCAGCATTTCCTCCACACCGGCACCATCTGGGTGCATGGCCCGAGCACCGTCGTGCCGACCACCGAGATGGCGCCGCGCCGGCCTTTCGGCGACTACGGCATTCAGAAGTCGGCCATCGAAAGCTATCTCATCGATGAAGCGCGACGGAACGGCTTTCCGGCCACGCGGGTGCATCCGGGCCACATCGTGGGGCAGGGCTGGGCCCCGCTCAATCCGGCAGG
>JAQGKB010000322.1 GCA_028290345.1 Hyphomicrobiales bacterium
CCGACGTGCAGCAGCCGCGCTACGGCCAGCAGGTCATGGACGCCATCCTGCCGTTCTAAAGTCTTCCGAAATCCCCATCCGCGCACTCCCCGATTCCGTGCGGATGGGTTCCCCCGGCTGTGCCATGCATGGCTAGCCGAAAGCCAAGGGCGCAGTCATCCCCGTGACTGCGCCCTTCCCCATTTTCAATTCCCGGCGTGAGTGTCTATTTAGTAGCGGTCAACTGCTGTTCTGGAGATCCGATGTCTTTCGCCAAACTCGATGAACTGGGCCATACCCTCGAAGCGCTCGAGCACGCGCTCTCCATTCTGCGCGCTGACGAGGCGACATATATGGCGACAGGCGGTGGGGAGAAGCGTGCCGAGGCGGTATCGATTCTCGCGGGTATGTACCACGCGCAGGCAACCGCCCCGCACATTGCCGATTGGATCGACGCGGCAGCGTCTGAGCCGCTCGACGACGACCAGCAGGCAGCACTGCGCGAGTTCCGCCGCCAATATCTCAACATGACCTGTCTTCCCGCCGATTTCGTCCGGCGCCAGACTGAAACCGTCATCCGTTCCGAGCAGCTCTGGCGCGAACTGCGCGCGAAGGGCGATTGGGATGGGTACCGTCCAGCACTCGAAGGCGTGGTCGGGCTGGTGCGCGAGGAAGCGCAATTGCGCGCCGACATTTCGAAGCTTTCGCCCTACGACGCGCTGATGGAACAATATGATCCCGGCAACCGTGCCGCCCTGGTCGCACCGGTCTTTGCCGATCTCAAGGCTTTCCTCAAGGATTTCATCCCGCAGGCGCTCGAGGCCCAGGCGCGAAAGCTGGCGCGGAAGCCGCTGCGTCCGCTAGGCGGCCCTTATCCCATCCAAAGCCAGCGGGCGCTGGGACTTGCCGCAATGAAGGGCATCGGCTTCGATTTCAACCGCGGCAGCCTTGCCGTTTCGCACCATCCCTTCTGCGGCGGCGTGCCGACCGACGTGCGCATGACCACGCGCTACGATGTTTCGGACTTTCTCTCCGCCCTGATGGGCGTGCTGCACGAAACGGGCCACGCGCTCTATGAGCAGGGCCTACCCAAGGTTTGGTCGCACTGGCCGCTGGGCAAGGCGCGCGGCATGTCGATCCACGAAAGCCAAAGTCTCTTTGTCGAGATGCAGATGGCGCGCAGCCCGGAATTCTGGGAATGGCTGCTACCGCTGGTCGAGGTGCACCTCGGCGAGGATTGGACGGCCGAGCAGATCCTGGCCCACGTCAACTTCGTCAAGCAGGGTTTTATCCGCGTCGACGCCGACGAGGTGACCTATCCGCTGCACGTCATCCTGCGCTTCGAACTCGAACAAGGACTGGTCGGCGGCAATCTCTCGGTCAAGGACATCCCCGAAGCGTGGGACGCCAAGATGCACGAATATCTCGGCGTGCGAACGATCGATAACCCCAAGGACGGCCCGATGCAGGACGTGCACTGGCCAAGCGGCGCCTTTGGCTATTTTCCATCCTATACGCTCGGCGCCATGATGGCGGCGCAGCAGTGGGCGGCTCTGGAACGCGAGCAGCCGAAAATCGGAGCCGATATTCGCGGCGGTAATTTCGAAAAGCTCAACGCCTGGCGCAGCCGCAACATCTGGTCGCAAGGCTCAAAATGGTCAACGCCGGAGCTGCTGGAGCGCGCAACGGGCGAACCGCTAAATGCCCGCTACTTCACGGAGCATCTGAAGCGGCGGTATCTGGATTAACCGGTAGGCAAGCGCAAGCTGCCACCCCCACCCGCTGCCGCGTCCCTCCCCACAAGGGGGAGGGATGGAGCCGCTGCCACAGTGTTCCCTCCCCTTGTGGGGAGGGCCAGGGTGGGGGTAGCAACACGCACGCCCCCCAAAACAAAAAAAGGCCCGCAACTGCGGGCCCCTCAATCTTCAATCCTGAATTAATTTCTCAATCGTCGCGATAAACTTTTTCGCGGCGTTCGTGCATTTCCTGGGCTTCAAGCGACAGGGTCGCGATCGGCCGGGCATCGAGCCTTGCAATACCGATCGGATCGCCGGTCTCCTCGCAATAGCCGTAAGTGCCGTCATCGAGACGTTTGACCGCAGCGTCGATCTTGGCGATCAGCTTGCGCTGGCGATCACGCGTCCGCAGTTCAAGCGCCCGATCGCTTTCCGACGAGGCTCGATCGGCCATGTCCGGATGGTTCTGGCTTTCTTCCTGGAGGTTATCGAGTGTCTCGCGGCTCTCCCGCAGGATTTCCTCTTTCCAGTTCTCGAGCTTGGCTCTGAAGTACTCCCGCTGACGCGGATTCATGAACGGCTCATCTTCTGTGGGCCGGTATTCGATAGTCTCAAATGCGGACTGCATAGGTGGACTCAACTCCCGAGGGGCCTGAGGACGTGCCTATATAGTGGCCCAAGCGAGGCTGGGCAAGCGAGTAAAATGGGGGTGATTAACAGCGGCGCAGCAGGGCTTTGCGCCCTTTTGCTGAGCGTAAGATATTTACGGAAAATGTGCCTAGCTCTTTCGCCCGCAATCGAGTGCGCGAGGCGAGAGCGCAAACCTACTACAAAATGCTTACGCAGCAGGAAACCGTCCGAACTTCGCCAATTCCACCCGGGCGCGCAATTCGATATCATCGATCAGCGAATCCAGCCCCGGCACGCTCTTCTGCCGCGCCTGCGAAATCAGCGCCATCAACTGGTTAAGCCGGTCCTCGCTGACCCGTCCGACGAGCAGGTCGGCCTTGATCTCTTCCAGCACCTCGAGCAGTGACTGCCCGCGCCGCACCGCCTTCTTCTTGGCGAACAGCGGATCTTCGACTGCCTGCAGCGCCAGCAGCGCATCGATTCCCGTCGCGGCGGAGGCATATGCCGGCGCGGGCGCGCGATTTGTGCTGCTCAAGCCGACAGGCTCGAATGCCGCGCCCGTCCCCGAAGAGACGCTCGTGGCGCCTCGGGGACTAACAGCTGCACTGCGGTTGTTGGTATCTACGCGCAAATCAAGACTCAAAAAAGGGGCAAATCGGCTGACCTCGGCAAATTCTGCCCCAGCCCCTTAATAAGCCGTTAACGCACCCGGCAAGAATTGCTTACCCGTGCTCGGCCCACGCTGCGCCGAGCCTCCTGTTCGCTCTGGCCAGGAAATTTTACCGCTACTTATCAGGCACTTACAACGGCGACACCCCTCGAGGCAGCGTCTGGCACGCTTTTCGCTATTGAGTGGGGGATTGGTCGGCTCATGGGGATGGGCCGCCGCGAAGACGGGGACCGAAATGAAATATCTGGCGGCAAGACGATTACTGGCCTGCATCCTGGCCGCAACGGCGATGCTGGCACCGACAACCAATGCATGGGCCACGACGGCCCGCATCAAGGACATCGTCGATGTCGAAGGCGTGCGGGAAAACCAGTTGATCGGCTACGGCCTTGTGGTCGGTCTCAACGGCACCGGCGACGGGCTGAACAATTCGCCCTTCACCAAGCAGAGCCTGCAAGCGATGTTGGAGCGGATGGGCGTCAATACCCTTGGCGCCAACATGCGGACCGGCAACGTCGCCGCAGTAATGGTCACCGCCAACCTGCCCGCGTTTGCAACCCAGGGCAGCCGCC
>JAQGKB010000337.1 GCA_028290345.1 Hyphomicrobiales bacterium
ATGAAACCGGTTTCATCAATGTGAGTCAAGAGCCCCCGTCTCCGAACCTACATGAAACGAGGCCCGTTGCTGTCGACCAGCGGGCAAACATCTGATGCAATTGCGCTACTTGCGCTGCGGCCTGCGCCGGCTCTCGGACGGGTGGCTAGCTGCTGACGCCGATGACGTCGATGGGTTCGGTGCGGCCACCCGCCTCGAATTCGACGGTCTCGCCCGGCTGCGCGCCGGTCAGCGCCATGGCAAGCGGCGATGTCCAGGCGATCAGGCTGTGCGCCGGGTCCGCCTCGTCCTCGCCGACAATGGTGACCTTCGAAACCGTGCCGTGCCGGCGAATTTCGGCGGTGACGCCGAAGACCACGGCTGCCGGCGCTTCGGTCGCGGGTACGACTTGCATGCTCCCACGCCGCGAGGCCCAGTAGCGTTGCTCGCGCCGGAGCCTGTCGATCTCCGCCGGATCGACGGCGTCGGCAAGCTGCTTGTCGAGCTCGGCGACATTGGCTTCGATCATTTCAGCCCCGCGCGGTGTCACGAAATTGGGCGCACTGCTGACCGTTCGATCAGGCAGCGGCGCCGTCGGCGCTTCGTCCAGTTCCTTGGTGAAGGCACTGCTCATTTTCGGCATCCTCCGCAAGGGAAACGCATAGGCAGAGCTTTAGATGCGGCTTGCGACACCCCGGGCCAGATGCAGACGGATCAGTTCCTCCCTGATCATCGCCTTGAACAGCGCCGCCGGCGGATTGGAGGGCAGGTCCCCGGCTGCCTTGGCCTCGAACATGCCCAGTTCCCATTCCGGCAGCGGGTGGGCGGTTCGCGCCGGCAAGATCTGCAGGTGCGGCAGGTTCCTACCGGCCAGTGTTGCGGCAGGCACTACAGCAACACCGAAGCCGCGGGCCACGAACTGGTAGAGCAGTTCGAAATTCTCCAGCTCGAAGGCGGTCGAGCGGTGAACGCCTTCGATGGCAAAGACCTGGTCCACCAGCGCGCGCGTACCCCAGCGCGGCGAAAAATCGACGAACGCCTCATGCGCAATCGCCTCGAGGCTGACAGTGCGCTCGCCGGCCAATCGGTGATCCGGCGGCACGGCAACAGCCAGGGGCGAGGAGAACAGCAGTTCCACGGAGAGGCCGGAGCGACCGACGCCGGCGGTGGGCATGAAGGAGAGGTCGATGTCGCCTTGCCGCAGCGCTTGCGCCAGCCCTTCGAGATGGCCCTCGCGCACCAGGATTTCGACATCGGGATAGCGGGTGCGAAAGTCCTGCAGCAATTTTGGCAGGTCGAGGAAGGGACCAAGACTCTGAACGGTGCCGAGAGCCAACCGGCCGCGAAGGCCGCCCTGAATGGCGGCGATCGCCTGCCGGGCATTGCTGACGGAGGCGAGGATCTGGCGCGCTTCTGGCAAGAAGGCGCGACCGGCTTCGCTCAGTTCCACCCGGCGGGTGCTACGGACGAACAGCGTGGCCCCCAGTTCATCCTCGAGGTTGCGAATGGCGGTCGAGAGACCAGATTGCACGATATTGGCGCGCTGCGCGGCGCGGGTGAAATGCCGCTCCTCGGCGGCGGCGATGAACAATTCTATCTGCCGGACTTCCATAACGCCAATTCATCCTCGTTATAGATAAGTAATATCACATTCTTTCGTTGGATAGAAGTATCGGGAGCGCCTATGTCCGGGCTGCATTCACAAGCAGGCATTCAAATGGACAAGATCGCTACCCGCGCTCGCCTATCGACCTCCGAGCCACACCATCCCGTCGAGGACCGGCGCAGTCTTCGCGGCCTCCTGCTCCGACATCCGGCCTGGACCATCGCCGGTATCCTGTTGCTGGGGCTGAACATGCGGCCTGCCATCACCAGCATCGCCCCCTTCCTCGGCCTGATCCGGCAGGATCTGGGCATCTCGGGCATTGCCGTCAGTTTGCTGACGACGGCGCCGGTCATCTGCCTGGGGCTGTTCGCACCCGCGGCGGCGCCGTTGGCCCGCCGGTTCGGTATCGAGGCGATCCTGCTCGCGTGCCTGATCGGCGTCGCAGTGGGAGTCCTGGTCCGGACCTTCGGCCTCCTGCCGCTGTACGCCGGGACGATCATCATCGGCGCGTCGATGAGCATCCTGGGCGTCTTGAGCCCGGTGGTGATCAAGCGCGACTTTCCGCACCGCGCCGGCATGATGCTGGGGCTTTATGCGATGCTGATCAGTCTCGGCGCGGCGCTTTCGACCGCGATGGCCGCTCCGTTGCGGCAGGGCGCCGGCGGCAGCTGGCAGATGGCGCTGCTGTTCTGGGCCTTGCCGGCCCTGATAGCCGCAATGGTATTCATCCCCCAGCTCTTCCGCTCCGACCGGGCCCCCAATACGGCCCGCGCGCACGTGGCCGGGCTGATGCGTGATCCGCTCGCCTGGCAGGTCACCGGCTTTTTCGCACTGGTGGCTGCACTGGCCTATGCGGTATTCAGCTGGGGTCCCAGCATGCTACAGTCGCGCGGCCTTGATCCCGCCAGCAGTGGGCTGATCATGTCGCTGTCCTATATCGCGCAGATGGCCACTGGCCTCACCGCCCCGATGCTGGCCGGCAAGCAGCGCGACCAGCGGCTGCTGGCCGTGGTGCTAGTGCTTCTCACCGGGGCGGGCCTGCTCGGCTTCATCTTCGCGCCGGTCTGGTCGCTGCCGGGTTTTGCGATCGTGCTTGGCCTCGGCCAGGGCGGCGCGTTCGGCCTGGCGCTGTCGCTGATCGTGCTGCGCTCCGCCAACCCGCATGTCGCGGCGCAGCTCTCGGGACTGACGCAGAGCTTCGGCTATGTCGCCGGCGGCCTGATCGGCCCCATGGCCGTGGGCCTCGTGCACGACTGGTCGGGCGGCTGGAGTGCCGTGGCGGTTTTCTACGTCGTGGTCGGCGTGGCGACATTGCTGCTGGGGCTCGGCGCAGGGCGTGCACGCACAGTTGGAGCCGTGAAATGACACCGCGTTTTGTGGCAGCGATCCTCCGCTCAAGCTGGCTCTGGCTTCTGACGCGCCTGCTGGTCACTTTCATGTACTGGTACGCGGCAATCGGGTTCATCATAGATTTTTCCGGTGCGCAGGCCGCCATGGGGATGAGCGGCATGCAGCCGGCCTGGCTGATCGCCGGGCTCACCATCGCCGTGCAACTGATCGGCTCGGCCCTGATCATTCTCGATCGGGCCACATGGCTGGGGGCCGGCATGCTGGGCGTATTCACCCTGCTGACCATCCCGCTGGTGCACCATTTCTGGAACATGACCGGCCTCGAGGCCATGCAGGCCATGCTTGAGTCGGAAGAGCACGTGACGGTTGTCGGCGGCCTGATCGCGGTTTCGATTTTGAGCACCGTCCGCAACGAGACGTTGCTGGAGGGATCGCGCCGCGCGCCCTAATTCTGGGCTAAATCTGCGGGTACAAACTTGCGCCGCAAGCCGTGCGACATTAGCGCGAGGAGGCGCGAGTGCAGCGTCGAGACTTCCTGGGGTTTTCTGCCGGCGCGCTGGCCACCGCCGCGCTTCCTTCAGTGGCGCGCGCCAACGTGCCGTCGCCATATGATTGGACGGCGGCGCCGCCGACGGACAAGCGTGCCGCGTATATCGACTGGATGGTCAAGAACCGGGGCGAGGACCCGCGCTATCTCGGTGAGCGGTTCGATCGGTTCCTGGCGCTCATCAGCCATCACGACGTCTGGGACGAGCGCAACATGCGCGCCTATCTGATGACGCCGCGCGAGGAATTCGTCACCAAAGCCAATCTCGACCGGGCCTATCTCTGGCATTATCTCGATATCGGCTTCGGGGTGACCATCACAGGGCCGCACACCGTGGCACGGATGACCAACGTCATCGACGTGCAGCGCGGCGACAAGGTGCTCGAGATCGGCACCGGGTCGGGGTACCAGTCCGCCTATCTTTCCAATCTCACCGACAAGGTGTGGTCGATCGAGATCATCAAGCCGCTGTTCGAGCGGACGCGCGGCGTCTACGACCGGCTGATCGGCGAGGGTTATAGCGAATACCGGGCGATCACCACCAAGAATGCCGACGGCTATTATGGCTGGCCGGAGGCGGGGCCGTTCGACAAGATCATCGTCACCTGCGGCATCGATCACATTCCGCCGGCGCTGCTGCAGCAGCTTCGGCCGAACGGCGTGATGGTCATCCCCATCGGGCCGCCGGGATCGCAGCATGTGCTGAAGGTGACCAAGGCGCAGGGCAAGGACGGCACAATCAGCGTGGCGCGCTCGGATATTTATCGCGGGGCGATCATCAACTTCGTGCCGTTCACCAAGCTCGAGGGCGGCGCCATTCGCGGCACCCATTCGGGATAGCGATCAGCGCGCGAGGATGTGTGCCTCGCCGGCCACCGCAATGCGGACAAGACAACCGGGCTCGAATTGCTCGACGCTTGGCTGGCGCAGCGACAGCGTGGGCTGCCCGGCGATACGGAGCGTGACGGTGCACACCGCGCCGCCGAAATCGCTATCGACAACTTCGGCGACAGTATCGCCCAATGCGGCATCCGCGGTAGCAATCCGGGTCAGCACCACCTGCTCCGGTCGCAGCATGATCTGCAGCGGACCGTTGCGTTCTGCATCGGCGAGGCGAATCCGGCCGAGCAGGCACTCGGCCGAGCCATTGGCGGCGGTGGCCGGCAGCACGATGGTATCGCCGAGGAAGGCCGCAATCATCGCATCGTTGGGCCGCAGGTAGAGTTCGCGCGGCGTGCCGACCTGCGGGAACTGCCCGTCGCGCATGATCGCCACCTGATCGGCGAAGGACAGCGCCTCGGCCTGGTCGTGGGTGACGAGCAGGGTCGTGATGCCTTCGGCGGCGAGCAGGTCGGCGACGGCCTTGCGGGTGCTGAGGCGGAGGCCGGTATCGAGGGCGGAAAACGGCTCGTCGAGCAGCATCAGCCGCGGCCGGCGGGCCAGGGCCCGGGCCAGAGCCACGCGCTGCTGCTGGCCACCCGACAACTGATCCGGCTTGCGCTTCAGCATCGAGAGATCGAGATCGACCATATGCATGACGTCGGCGATCCGCTGCTCACGCCCCAGATCGCCGCGCGGCAGGCCGAAGCCGATATTATCGGCGAGGTTCAGGTGCGGAAACAGCGCGCCATCCTGCGCGACGATGCCGATTTCGCGGCGGTGCGCAGGCACGAAGCTCAGCTTGTCGGCGAGGACTTCGCCGCCCAGGCTGACGCTTCCGGCATCTGGGGCTTCAAAGCCCGCAACGATGCGCAGCAGGGTGGTCTTGCCCGAGCCGGAGGGGCCGACAATGGCGGTGCGGCTGCCAGCTTCGACGCGCAGATCGATGCCATCGAGGGCGGCGACGTTGCCATAGCGTTTGCGGACGGCCCGCAGTTCGAGAAAGCTCATCGGCCGGCCGCGCGTCGCGATTGGCTATAGAGCAGCCAAGTCAAGGGAAGGGAGAACAGCACCATGAGCAGCGCATAGGGCGCGGCGGCGGCATAGTCAATTTCGCCGCTGAGCGACCAGAAGGCGGTCGCCAGGGTCTTGGTGCCATTGGGGGCGAGCATCTGCGTTGCGGTGAGTTCGTTGGTGATGCCGAGGGCGACGAGCGCGACCCCGGCGGCAGCACCCGGGGAAGCGAGGCGAACGGTTACCGCCCAGAGCGCCCGCCACGGACTGCGTCCGAGGCTTGCGGCGGCTTCCTCGAGTTCGATCGGGGCCTGCGCGATACTGGCGCGCAGGCTTACGAGGGCGCGCGGCAGGAACATCAGCACGTAGGCGATGAGGATGGTGACAATGGTCTGGTAGACCGCCGGCACGTGCACCGCGATGGTCACCAGCGCCAGCGCGATGACAACGCCGGGCAGCGAACCGACGACGTAGTTGCTGCCTTCGAGCACGCGTTGCAGGCGGCTGGGGGCGCGGATCGAGAGCCAGGCCATCGGAATGGCGACGATGACGGTGAGCACCGCTCCGGCGACGGCGAGCACCATGGTCTGCCCCAGGGCGGCGCCGATGGCATCGAGGCGCCAGACTGCGACGCCGCCCGCCAGCAGCCAGCGCGATAAGGTCACCAGCGGCACGCCCAAGGACAGCGCTGCGGCGATGACCGGGACCAGCAGCCACAATGGCTTGGCGCGGCCGAGACGATATTTTGTCGCCACGCGTGCGGCGCCGGAGCCGAGGCGGGCGTAGCGGCCCGAGCCGCGCACGCTGGCTTCGACGCCCAGCAGCACGAGGCAGCAGAGGACCAGCACCCCCGCCAACATATTCGCAGCGGGGCCGTTATAGGTGGATTGGTACTGATCGATGATGGCGGTGGTAAAAGTATCGAAGCGGATCATCACGAAGAGGCCGTACTCACCGAGGAGGTGCAGCGCGATGAGCAGCGCACCGCCGCAGAGTGCGACACGCAATTGCGGCAGCACCACCCGGAAGAACACCCGCCAGGGGCCATGGCCCAGCGAGGTCGCGGCATCCTCCAGCCCCGGATCGAGCTGGCGCAGGCTGGCAGCGACCGGCAGATAGAGGAAGGGGAAATAAGCGATCACCGAGACCAGCACGCCGGCAAACAGCCCGTGCAGGCTGGGTGCGAGGCTGATCCAGGCATAGCTATGGACGAAGGCCGGCACCGCCAGCGGGGCAACCGCCAGCCAGGACCAGAACCGCGCGCCCGGCAGATCGCTCCGCTCGGTGAGCCAGGCGAGCGCCACGCCGATGACGGCGCAGAGCGGTACCGTAATAGCGATCAGCAGCACCGTGTTGGTCAGCAATTCGCCGACGCGGGGGCGAAAGACCAGCGCCGAAACCGTCGGCCATCCGGTCTCGACGGCGATAAGGGCGATAAAGCCGAGCGGCACCAGCGCAATAGCGGAGACGACCAGCGCCAGCGCGTACATCAACGGGGCGCCGGCCAAAGGCTTGCCTGCCCCACGGCCGAACTGGTTGGCGTGGAGCAGGCGTGCACCCAACGTGCGCTTTATGAGAATGGTCGCTGACAAGACTTTACCGCGTCAACTATTGAATACTGGTTCTAGAGCAGGCCTGCGTCGGTCATCAGATCGGAGACCTTCTTGCTGTTCAGCTTGGACGGATCGAGCTTGGGGGCATGCAGGTCCACCAGCGGCACCAGCTTGGGGTTGGAGTCCGCGCCCGTGCCAACGGCATATTCGAACGAATTGCCGGTCTTGAGGATTTCCTGCCCGGCCTTGCCGGTTATCCACCTGATGAAAGCCTGCGCCTCGGCCGCGTGCTTGCTGGAGGCGAGCACGCCGCCGCCGGAGGTGCTGACGAAGGCACCCGGATCCTCGTTGCGGAAGTAATGCAGGTCGACGTTGGCACTGTTTTCGCCGGTCTTGGCCTGATCGCCAAAGAAGTAATAGTGATAGATGATCGCGCCATCGACTTCGCCGGCATTGACCGCCTTCATGGCAACGCCGTTGCCCTTGTAGGCCAGGGCGTTCTGCTTCATTGCCTTGAGCCAATCGCTGGTGGCCTGCGTGCCCTTGAGTTCGAGCAGCGCGCTGACGATGGCCTGGAAATCGGCGCCGGACGGCGAAGCACCCCAGCGGCCCTGCCATTGCGGAGCCGCAAGATCGAGCAGCGACTTGGGGAGATCGGCCGGCTTCAGCTTGGTCTTGTTGTAGGCGAAAACCGTGCTGCGAGCCGCGATGCCGGTCCACTTTCCATCTGAGGGGCGGAAGGCTTCCGGCACCTGCTGCAGGGTATCGGCGTTGAGCGGCGCGAGGAGACCCGCGCCATCGACAAGGCCCATTGCCGGAGAATTTTCGGTGAGGAACACATCGGCGGGCGAGGCTGCGCCTTCCTGCACCAACTGGTTGCCCAATTCGGTATCGCTGCCGTTGCGCAGCGTGACCTTGATGCCGGTCTCCTTGGTGAAACCATCGGCCCAGGCCTGGGTGAGACTTTCATGCTGCGCGTTATAGACGAGGATGCCGTTATCGGTACTCTGAGCCTTGGCAATTGCCGGCGTTGCTATCATGGCCAGCGCCAGCGCGGCGCTGATAAAACGAGACGGAGACAACACTGAAACACCCTTTAGAACGGACGATTTGCGCTGCTGCAGCGCTTGCTCGACGTTCTGGCCATAGTTGACTGGTTGCGTCAACATTTATGTTTTAGAAGCATTCTTATAATGGTTCTAATTCACTCCTAAGACTGACTTGCTATTGCCTCCGAACGTCCGAGCAACCTTGAATTTCTGGCCTCGCACCATTGTCCGAAATCGCCTAGCAGGCGCCGCCTTGCGGTCATGAAAATTCTTGGTGCGGCTGGTCTTGTTCGCTGGTCGCCGCATGCGCCGACCCCTGCCGTATTTCCATGACGAGAGAGGAGGCCTAGTTTTACATCATGCGCATTCTTCTCGTGGAAGACGACCAGATGATCGGCAGCAGCCTGAGTCTGGCGCTGCGGCGCGACGGCATGGCGGTCGACTGGGTGCATGACGGCGACACGGCGCTCGAAGCGCTGGCTTCGGGCGAGCACAATCTGGTGCTACTCGATCTGGGGCTGCCGGGTACCGGAGGGCTTGAGGTGCTGGCCGCAACGCGACGCCGCCAGGACAAGCGCCCGGTGCTCATCATCACGGCGCGCGACGATGTGGAGACCCGCATCGAGGGGCTCGATCTCGGCGCCGACGACTTCATCGTAAAACCATTCGACTTCAAGGAACTGGCAGCCCGTATCCGGGCGGTGGCGCGGCGGCAGAACGGGCACGCGGCCTCGGCGATCATTGCGGGCGAAATCACCCTCGACCTCGCCACGCACGAGGTCAGCTATCGCGGCATCGTCGAAGTGCTGCCGGCGCGGGAATTCACGCTGCTCGAGGCCTTGTGCGAGCGACCGGGAACCATCCTCTCGCGGGCCCAACTCGAAGACCGGCTTTACGGCTGGGGCGACGAGGTCGAAAGCAATGCCGTGGACGTGCTGATCCACTATGTGCGGCGCCGCTTCGACAAGGATATCGTGCGCAATGTTCGCGGCGCGGGATGGATGGTGATAAAATCCCGGCAATGACCACGCTGCGCCGCCAGCTCTACGTATCGATCATCCTCCTGCTCACCGCCGCTGGCATTGCCGGCGGCGTAAGTGCCTATTTCGTGGCGCGGCAGGAACCGGACGCCTTCCTCGACGGGCAGTTGAAGCAGATCGCGCTCTATGTCGGCGACATCAAGCGACCCGCGCCCCCGCCCGATCCCGGTTCGCAGCCGCTCGATCCGGACGACGCGATCGTCATCCAGATCTGGGATGCGGCGGGCGTGCCGGTCCGGCTCTCCAACCCCGCTATCACCATTCCGCGGCAGGCGGCGACCGGGTTCAGCGACACCAGGGCGGTCAACGATGCCTGGCGCACCTATACGCTGGTTTCGCCGGACCGGATCATCCAGGTCTCGCAGCGTGCCAGCGTGCGTGGGGAACTCGCGACCGACAGTGCCTTGCGCGCCATCCTTCCGGTGCTGGCCCTGATCCCATTGTCGTGGCTCGTGGTGGGCGGGGTGATCACCCGTATCCTGAAGCCGATCACGACGCTGGCCGAGAGCGTGCGGCGGCGGCCGGCGGGCAGTTCCCAACCGCTCGATCTCACCGGGCTGCCAAGCGAAGTGGTGCCGGTGGTCGCGGCGGTCAACGAACTTTTGGGGAGGCAACACGATCTGCTCGAATCGCGCCAGCGCTTCATCGCCGACGCGGCGCATCAATTGCGCACGCCGTTGACTGCCCTGCGATTACAGGCGGAAAATCTCGGGCACGCCGAAAATCTCGAGGAAGTTGCAGGCCTCGTCGGTGAGATCCAGGGCGGCCTCAGCCGGATGACCACCTTGACCAGCCAGTTACTGAGGTTGGCGCGGGCGGACCAGCCGGCCTCGGCGGCAGCAATGAAGCGGCACGATCTTTCCGATATCGTTCGCGAGGTGGTGGCCGAGGCGCTGCCGCTGGCCGAAAGCCTCGACATCGATCTGGGGCTCAGCGCTGATGAACCCATTCCCTTGCAGTGCGTCCGCGATGACGTGCGGATGATGATCGGCAATCTGGTC
>JAQGKB010000016.1 GCA_028290345.1 Hyphomicrobiales bacterium
GCTCGTGCGCGGCGATGGTATCCTCGATGGTGTGGCCGCGGAGCAGATGCCCGCTGCGGCTGATGAAGAAGCTGTCCTGCAGCGGGGTCGCCATCGCCTCGAACAGGAAGGACAGCACGCGGTTGCCGCTAGCCAGGGCGATGGCCTCGTGAAAGCCGATGTCATTCTGATGGAACTGCATTTCCGAATCGGGGTCATCGCGATGCATCGCGGCGGCGGCATCACGCATGCCCTGCAGTGCGCTTTCCACGGCAGCAAAGCCGGCGCGGCTGGCCCGGCGGGCGGCGAGTGTCGCCGATTGCACTTCCAGCGACAGCCGCACCTCGACGAGGTCGAAGATGCCCTTGGCGTCGTATTTGACGATCGACTTCAGGAAATCGCCGAAGGCGGCGCCGTCCGGCTCCCTGACCACGGCTCGGCGCCCGCGCGACAGTTCGAGCAGGCCGCGCCCGGCGAGCATCTTGATTGCCTCGCGCACGGTCAGCCGGCTCACCCCGTAGCGCAGGGCGAGTTCGGCCTCGCTGGGCAGGCTCGAACCGGGCGCGAGTTCGCCGAGCACGAGCGCCGTCAGTTCCTCGGCAACGCTCGACGCTGCGCTCGGGCCCTCGCCCCTGCTTGCGAGATGATTAACCACGACCCCTCCACATATCTGATACGTTCGACAAGATTTGTACGCTGGCGTCAAACGGCTTGGCAGTGTTTTCCTGCTTCCGCGCATCGTAGCCCCGCGGTGAATTGCATGGCAATGCAGCCATTAGTGGCAGAGATTTGGATTTCAAAGGCGAGAACGAACGCTCGCCGGGACTGCACGTTTTTCCCAATTCGATCTGGCACCCTTTACAAAGATATCTGATTACCTTAGCGTCAACAGGTGCGCTGGAGGGCGCAGGCCGGTTCATTCATTGGGCTGGCTTCAAAAGGGATGGCCTCAAGAATGCAAAGTTGGGAAAGCGCGCCGCTGGCGGCAAAGCGTTCGCGCCTCTGTGGGCGTTTCGCCACCGCCGCTGCCGCCGCGATCGCTGCGACCAGCGTTTAAGGCCAGCACCCGTCCCGCCAGCCACCGATTATCCAAAAACTCATCTGACTTAAAGACGATCAAAGGGAGACTGAATATGAAAGCTAAACTCCTTCTGGCAACTCTTGCCTTGAGCGCCCTGGCGCTCACGACGCCGAGCTTTGCCGCCGACAAGGGGCTCATCGGTATCGCCATGCCGACGAAGTCATCGCTGCGCTGGATCAGCGACGGCGATGCACTCAAGAGCCAGCTCGAGGCCAAGGGCTACACCGTCGACCTGCAGTACGCGGAAGACGATATTCCGAACCAGCTCGCGCAGATCGAAAACATGGTCACCAAGGGCCCGAAGGCCCTGATCGTTGCCTCGATCGACGGCACGACCCTGAGCGACGTGTTGCAGAAGGCCCATGATGCCGGCGCAATCGTGATCGCTTACGACCGCCTGATCAAGAAGACCCCGAACGTCGACTACTACACCACGTTCGACAATTTCGGCGTCGGCGTCCTGCAGGCCAAGTCGCTGCTCGCAGGCCTCGGCTATCCGGCCAAGAAAGGCCCGTTCAACGTGGAGCTCTTCGGCGGTTCGCCGGACGACAACAACGCCTTCTTCTTCTATGACGGCGCCATGTCGGTCCTGAAGCCGCTGATCGACGCCAAGACGATCGTGATCAAGTCCGGCCAGATGGGCATGGACAAGGTCGGTACGCTCCGTTGGGACGGCGCCGTGGCGCAGGCCCGCATGGATAATATCCTCTCGGCTAATTACTCGGACGGCGGCCGCGTCGATGGCGTGCTGGCGCCGTATGACGGCCTGAGCCGCGGCATCATCTCGTCGCTGCGCGGCGTGGGCTATGGCACCGCCGATCAGCCGTGGCCGGTCATCACCGGCCAGGACGCCGAAGTGCCGTCCGTCAAGGCGATCATCGCCGGCGAGCAGTACTCGACCGTCTACAAGGACACCCGCGAACTGGCCAAGACGACTGCCGAACTGGTGGACAAGGTCATCGGTGGCGGCAAGCCTGAAGGCCTCGACACCAAGACCTACAACAACGAAGTCAAGGTTATTCCCTCGATCCTGCTGACCCCGTACGCGGTCGACAAGTCGAACTTCCAGAAGCTTGTTGTCGACTCCGGCTACATCAAGGCCGCTGACCTGAAGTAAGGTCGGGTTTTACAGATTTGGGACTCCGCGCTTTTGTGCGGGGTCCCTTTCAGTTGTGCGCGCCTTCTCGTATGTTGCTGAATAGCGACGTCGAGCGTGTCGAGCCTAATTCAAGAGTGAATAATGGATCAGACAATTCTGGAGATGCGCGGCATCACCAAGACGTTTCCGGGTGTCAAAGCGCTGCAGGATGTGAACCTGAGTGTGCGCGCCAATGAAATCCACGCCATCGTCGGCGAAAATGGCGCCGGCAAATCGACCCTGATGAAGGTCTTGAGCGGGGTCTACCCCGCCAGTAGTTACGACGGCCAGATCATCTACAACGGCACCGAATGCCATTTCAAATCCATC
>JAQGKB010000070.1 GCA_028290345.1 Hyphomicrobiales bacterium
CTCCAGGCCCTGTTCGACGATAACTGTTACTATTCGATGGCCGCTGACCGCTGCACCGGCTTTGTCAGTCATGTCTCCCCGCTCTACCCGGCCGCCGATGATAACTCCGGCTACTACGATAACGGCAGCGGCTACGGCGGCAGAAGCAACGACTTTGGCGGATATGGCTACTGAGCGAACGTTCCAAGCCGTGCTAGGAATGCCGCCGAACCCCACGGACATGACTGTGATCGCCGGCAGTGAAAGTCGCTACGTTCAACATCAACAACGTAAACCGCCGGCTGCCCAATCTACTGGCATGGCTGGGGGCGGCACAGCCAGACGTGGTCTGCCTGCAGGAACTGAAGTCGACCGATAAAGAGTTCCCGCGCGCGGCCATCGAGGCGGCTGGGTACGGCGCCGTCTGGCGCGGCCATTCGGCCTGGAACGGCGTCGCCATCCTGGCGCGGGGTGCCGAACCGGTACTGACTCGAACCGCACTTCCGGGTGATCCGGACGACGAGCACGCCCGATATATCGAGGCAGCGGTGAACGGCGTGCTCATCGCTTCGCTCTATGCGCCGAACGGCAATCCCCAGCCGGGACCCAAATTCCAGTACAAGCTGGCCTGGACGGAGCGGCTGATAGTTCACGCCGCGGAGCTCTTCGCGACCGGCCTGCCGGTCATCCTCGCCGGCGACTACAACATCGTGCCGGAGCCGCGCGACATTTACGCGACCACGTCTTACAAGGACAATGCCCTGGTCCAACCCGCACCGCGCGAGCAATTCCGCCGCCTGCTCGCTCAGGGTTGGGTCGACGCCGTTCGCAAGGTTCATCGCGACGAAATCGTCTACACCTTCTGGGACTACATGCGGAACCGATGGCCAAGAAACGCTGGCCTTCGGCTCGATCACCTGTTGCTGAGCAAACTCGTCGCCCGGCGGCTGGTTGCCGCGCAAGTCGATCTCGACGTGCGCGGGGCCGAAGGCGCAAGCGACCATGCACCGGTGATGATTACGCTCAGGGATTGAGCCGCGACCATGCACCTTGACTTCACAGCCCCTTCCCTATTTTTCAGCAATTCGCAGCACCGACCGGACGGTTCCCAATGGATTTCACGATGAACGACTGCCTCGCCCGCATCGCCCATCTGGAATCCGTCCATGCCCGCCTCCGTTACGCTCAAGCACCTCTCATACTCCACCCCTGACAATCAGCCGCTTTTCACCGGCCTCGATCTCGCCTTCGGCCCGCAGCGGACCGGGCTGATCGGGCGCAACGGCACCGGCAAATCCACGCTGCTCAAGCTGATCGCTGGGGAGTTCTCTACCAGCGACGGCACGATCGCGGGGAGGGCACGCTTGGCGTGATACGCCAATCCGTGCAGGCGGATGATACCCGGACCTTGGCCGATGACCTCGGCGTAGCCGCCGACCTGGAGCGGCTCGCGAGGCTCGAAGCCGGTCAAGGCAGCGTCTTGGATGCCGGCGATGCCGACTGGACCCTGCCCGATCGGCTGGATGCCGCCCTCGCCCGGGTTGGACTGCCCCCACTTGCGCCCGATCGTCGGCTCGAAACGCTCAGCGGAGGACAGCGCACGCGGCTGGCGCTGGCCAGGCTGATCCTCATGCAGCCGGACATGATCCTGCTGGATGAACCGACAAACAACCTCGATGCCGACGGCCGCGCGGCCGTGGCCGACCTCCTCCGCCACTGGCGTGGCGGCGCCATCGTCGTCAGCCACGACCGCGAATTGCTGTCCGAAATGGACGCCATCGTTGAATTGACGACCCTGGGTGCCAGGACGTATGGCGGCAATTGGGATCACTATGCGCAACGCAAGGCGCTCGAACTGGCAGCCGCCGAACGCGGCCTCGCCACGGCCGAGCGCAATATCGACGCTATCGATCATAAATTGCAGATAGCGGCGGAGCGCAAGGCCCGCAAGGACGCGGCCGGCGCCCGCAAGCGCGCACGCAACGACTTGCCCAAGATCCTGCTCGATGCCAGGAAGGATAATGCCGAAAAGACTAGCGGTGAAAACGCGCGCCTAGCCGATCGCCTGCGCGGCGGGGCGACGCGGGCCCTGAGCGAAGCCCGGGCACAAGTGGAGATCCTGATGCCGCTCTCCGTCAAGCTCGCCCCGACCGGGATGGCAGCGGGCAAGACCATTGTTCAATGCGATCGCCTTGACCGGCGGCCCGGTCCCCGGCACGCCTATCATCCGCGATCTCTCCTTCACCGTGATCGGTCCGGAGCGGATCGCAATCAGCGGTCCGAATGGCTCGGGCAAGACCACGCTATTGCGGCTGTTGACCGGTGACCTACGCCCGGAATCCGGGACGGCCCGCATTCTGGGCAGCCATGTCCTGCTTGACCAAACGGTGAGCCTGCTCGACCCCACGCTGACCATCCGCGACAATTTCCGCGCCCTCAACCCCGAGGCCGACGAGAACAGCGGCCGGGCGGCCCTGGCCCGGTTCATGTTCCGGGCCGACGCGGCGCTACAGATCGTGGGCAGCCTCAGCGGTGGCGAAATGCTGCGCGCCGGGCTTGCGGTCACGATCGGAGGCAGCAAGCCACCCGAACTGCTGATCCTCGACGAGCCCACCAATCACCTCGACATTTTCGCGATCGAAGCGGTGGAAGCCGGATTGCGCGCCTATGACGGCGCGCTGCTGGTCATCAGCCACGATCGCAAGTTCCTGACCAATATCGGAGTTCAGCGCGAGATCGCGCTTGGTGCGAGCTGAAACGCTTCAAATCTGTGGAGCGCCTCATCGACACCGGCCTGCAGCGAAGGCGAGGCGTCGGCGAGCCATGTCCATTTCTGGATCAACAGCTTGCGCGATTGCCGGTCCGTCTTGAGGTCGATCGCAGCAACGATCCGATCGCCGACAAGGACCGGCAGCGCGAAATAGCCCAGCACGCGCTTGTCGGCGGGAACGTAGGCCTCGAAGCGGTGCTCGTAGCCGAAGAACAGTTGCAGCCGGTTGCGCTGGATCACCAATGGGTCAAAGGGCGAAAGAATGTGGACCAGCACATCCGCAGCCGTGCCGGAAGCTTGCTCCACGGTGGCCGGTTCGGCCCAATGCTGCACCTTTTCAGCGCCATCGATGTGCACCAGCACCAGTTGCTTCCGCCGCACCGCGGCGTCGATCAGCGCGGCGACCGTGGCCTTCCACCGCACCTCGCCGTAGCAGATGGAGTCGAGGCTCACCAAACCATGTGACCGCAACGCCCTCGCTAGCAGATACTCGGCATATTGCCCATCGCTTGCGGGCCTTGGCCGTTTTTCCCAGCCGAAATGACGATCGGTAAGCTCGTAGGTCTTCAGCATGCCCGACCGCGCGCTGATCGCAAGATCGCCGACATAGAATCCCAGTTGCAGCGCTCGCTTCGATGGCTTGCGGCTGGCCCAGGGATGAACCTTTTCGACCAGCACGTCGTCATCGATGTCGCGGATCGAAAGCGCGCCCTCGCTCCGGATGCGCTTCAGGAGGTCGCGGTAGTCCTTGGGGTCTACTGAGCCGAACCAGGTGCGCGGTTGCTCCCTGTGTCGCTTCATCGCCGGCATGAAAAAGCGGTAGTCACCGGTCGGCACATACGCCAGGGCGTGGGTCCAGTACTCGAACACCGATTTATCCACCGACTGGGCCTTGGCCAGGTCACCTCGTCCGTAGGACGGAATGCGGGTGTAGAGGATGTGATGGTGACTCCGCTCGATCACGTGGATCGTGTCGATCTGCACATATCCCAGATGCTCGACAGCGCGGTGTGTTGCCTCCGGGCCGTCGCCAAACGGTGACAGGACGTCCAGCCGCTGAGCATGCAGCCAGATTCGCCGCGCCAGTTCCTCGGTAATGGCGAGGGACGGATTGTTGCCACGCACTCTCTGATCCATCCCCGTATGCCCTCCCGCCGCTTACAGATTTGTATGCGGACCGCAAAGTGGGTGCAATGCCGGGAGGGCCATTGTCTGGATGCGACGGCGGCGCAGCGGCAGCGATGGACGCCGTGGCTCGTGACCAAGGCAGGCCCGCTTGCCCTGCCCCGGTCAAGACGGCTTCAGTCCCATGTAACGCCGTTCCGATCAATCGCAACGTAGAGGAACGTTGCCTCTTCTTTCGCCTGCAGGCGAATCCAAAGGACTAAAATGATTGAACCTCGTACCTTACACAAAGTCGCAGCGATAACCCTCTCCTTCTGGATAGCGAAGGTCATTGCAACGACGCTCGGCGAAACTGCCGGAGACTTCATAGCTCAAACCCTGGGCCTTGGTTACGTGCTTGGCTTCGTCGTAACCGTGGTGCTCCTCATCGCCATCCTGGTCACCCAGATTCGCGCCAGTGCCTATCATCCAACCCTCTTCTGGGCGGCGATCGTCGGCACGACGACGGCCGGTACCGAGATTTCGGATATGATGGATCGGACTTTCGGGTTCGGGTACGTCCTTGGCTCAAGTCTCCTCTTCGCCGGATTGCTGATTACGCTGGCGATCTGGTACTATCGGAAGCGGACGCTTAGCGTTGAAAATATTGTCGAAAAGGACAGCGAGCTGCTGTTCTGGATTGCCGTGGTGTTCTCCAATAGTCTCGGGACGGCATTCGGCGACGCGCTGATCGATCCGATCGGGATGACCTTCGTGCAGGGCGCCATTGTGTGCTCCGGCGTCATTGGCGTCGTGCTGCTGCTGCACTATTTCACCAAGATCAACACTGTCTTCCTGTTTTGGGCGGCGTTTATCTTCACGCGGCCGTTCGGTGCGACCTTCGGCAATTTCCTGACCAAGGAGCGTGCGAGAGGCGGTCTGGAGCTCGGAACTCTCGAGACTTCGCTCGTCGCCCTGGCACTGCTGGCTGCGATCGTGTTCATTGCATCGCGTTTTGGCAAACCGAAGGTCCTCGAATCCTCCAACGCCTAGATTGGACGAGGCAAATCGCTGGAACGGTCGGCGTCCCTCGGCGCCGGCCGTTTTTCTTCAATGTTTCGGACGGCCGTTGGGCCTCTGCGGCTCCGGCTCGACCCCACTGGGATAGGCAATATTCTCTTCAGTCGCCACAGCAATCGAGGAACGCCGGCAGCTACTTTCCCATTCTCCGTTTCAGCGACGCCGCTCAAAAGCGCCGTGAAAAAGGAGACCGACGTGCTTAGGATATTGACCCTTTTGGTCCTCTACCTCGTGATCATGACTACACTCATGGCCGGCTACATTCCGATGTTTTGAACTGAGAAACAGCGGCTCCGCCCTAGTGCCGTTCGACTAGCCTTCCACCGAAAAAAACGTCGGCGGCCATCGGAATTCCACATTGCATGCTTTAGTAGCCTGACGCTCCGGCAATCGCTGGCGCAATTTTATTTGCCTGCCGGTCGCGCCGATTCGCAGGGCGCGCTATAATATCATACACTTGTTCCTGAACGACGTGCCTGTGCGCCCGTAACCGGTTCGGCACACGCTGAAAAACGGAGGTGGAGGCCATATGGGGCATGAGTTGGCTCAGCCCCGATCTGTTGGAGCAGCGGTCCTTCCGGTCGCCGCCGGCTTGCTGGCGGTCGCAATCTTCACATTCGACATCATCTCCCCCCTCGGAATAGCCGTCGGGGTGCTCTACGTGCTGGTCGTGCTGTTGTCGGCCAGTATTCTGCGGCGGCGGGGCGTGCTCGTTGTGTCATTCGGGTGCGCCGGCCTCGCCATACTCGGCTATTTCCTGCAGCATGGCGTCAGTACCACGGGCCAGCCATTTCTCAGGCTGATCATCGACCTCGTGGCCATTGCGACGACAGCGGTTCTCGCGCTGCGCAACCAGTCGATTGCCGGCGGTTTGCGGGAAAAGGCCCGGCTGCTCGATCTGGCGCATGACACCGTCTTCGTGCGCGACATGCACGACGTCATTACCTACTGGAACCAGGGTGCCGAACAACTCTACGGATGGACGGGCGGCGAGGCGATCGGCAAGGTCAGCCACGAGCTGACGCGAACCATCTTTCCCGCGCCGGTAGAAAGGATCAACGCGGAATTGCTCCGCACTGGCCGCTGGGAGGGCGAACTGGTGCACAGCAAGCGCGATGGCACGCAAGTCGTCGTGGCCAGCCGGTGGGCTCTGCAGCGCGAGGAACGCGGCAACCCGATCGCGATCCTTGAAACGAACAACGACGTAACCGAACGCAAAGCGGCGGAACGGGCCCTGCGAGATAGCGAGGAGCGCTGGCGCGCGGTCTTCGAACACAATCCGACCATGTACTTCATGGTCGATCCGTCCGGGCTTATCCTTTCGGTCAATCCTTTCGGCGCCGAGAAACTTGGCTACACGGTCGACGAACTGGTCGGCAGTTCCGTGCTGGCGGTTTTTCTCGAGGCGGATCGCGAGGCCGCCAGGGAAAACATGGCCATCTGCCTGGCAAATATCGGCAAGGTATCGCACTGGGAACTGCGCAAGGTGCGCAAGGACGGCAGCATTATTTGGGTCGCCGAAACCGCCAAGGCGATGCTGCTCAAGGACAGCCCGGTCGTCTTGGTCGCCTGCGAGGACATCAGCGCCCGCAAGCGGACCGAGGAGGACCTCAGGCAAACCGAGTTGCGCCTCAGTACGGTGATCGCGAACGCGCCCCTGGTGCTGTTTTCAGTCGATCGTTCAGGCACCTTCACCCTCTCGGAGGGCAAGGGACTCGAGGCCTTGGGCCTCGAGCCTGGACAAGTGGTCGGCCAATCGGTCTTTGATTTCTACCGCGACGCGCCTCAGATACTGGCCAATATGCGTCTGGCGCTCTCAGGCGAGAGCTTTACCGGCGCAGCTGAACGATATGGCCGCACCTTTGAATCGTATTACATTCCGTTTTTCGACCAAACTGGTGAGGTTGATGGCGTAAACGGTATTGCCTTCGACGTGACGGATCGTGTCCGGGCCGAAAAGAACTTGCGCCGCAGCGAAGCTTACCTGGCCGACGCGCAGCGCCTTAGCCATACCGGAAGCTTTGGTTGGCACGTTCCAACCGGGGATATCTTCTGGTCGGAGGAAAGCTACAGAATCTTTGGTTTTGAATCCGGGGCTGTTGTGACCTTGGAAATGGTCGTTCAGCGGGTACACCCCGAGGATCGCGCCGACCTGCAGGGATTGATTGAACTCGCCGCCACTGGCGGAAGGGATTTCGATATCGAAAACCGGCTGCTGCTGCCTGACGGTTCGGTGAAGAACATAAGGGTCGTAGCTCACGCCTTGCACGATGAAGCCGGTGCGCTCGAATACGTCGGCGCGATGATGGATATCACCTCCGCCAAGCAGGCCGAAGCCAATGTCCGGCGGATCATCGATGCCGTACCGGCACTTATCTGGACGACACGAGCCGACGGGTCGATCAACTTCCTCAACAAGCGCTGCCTCGACTATGACGGCTTGACCCTGGAGCAAGCCCTCGCCTCCGGCTGGGGAGGCCAGATTCATCCGGATGACTATGACCTCGCGCGAGAGAAATGGGTGAAGGCCCTAGCGGA
>JAQGKB010000076.1 GCA_028290345.1 Hyphomicrobiales bacterium
GTAGAGCGCCATCGCCGGCAGGGCGAAAAGATAGCCGGCGCGGGCTTGGCTGGCAGCAAGTTCGGAGCGCTTGGCGGTGATGGCGGTCATGGATGAACGATCTCGTCTGGACAGTCAGCGTTCCGAGCTTACCCCCACCCTTGACACCTCCCCACAAGGGGGAGGGAGACACGGAGGCCGTGCAAGTTGGCGTTCCCTCCCCCCTGGGGGGAGGGAGGCGGCAGCGGGTGGGGGTTCTTGCCGTGGATTAACCTGAGCTCACCCGCCCTGCTGCTGCTTCAACCGTGCGAACGAGGCAGTGAGCTCCGTGTCGGCCTGCTTCACGCCCTCGGCGATCGAGACTTCGTCGGCCATCATCGCAGTGTAGTAGCGAATGAAGATCTTCTCGACTTCCTGGAAGTTGGCCGGGGACGGCACCGCCTTGGTATGCGCGAGCGTCTGGTAATAGAGCGCGGCGCTGGGCGGGAAGGCGAGGAATCCGGGAGTTTCGGCTGCCGATTTGCGGCCCGGCACGCCGCCTCCGCCCTCGCCCTCTTCCTTCTGCGTCTCGGCGCTAGTCAGTTCGGTGATCAGCGCCTTGGCGAGTTCGGGATATTTGCTGGCCTTGGAGACGGCATAGCCGCCGAAGCCGATGACGGTTGTGTCGCTCGCCTTGGCCGGCGGAATGGCGACATCCATGTTGAGCTTGGCCTTCTTGGCATTCTCGAGGATCCAGTGGCCGCGCGAAATCATGGCCACCTGTCCGGCGAAGTACTGGTTGTCCATGGTGTCCTTGCCCGGGATGGGCGAGACGCCGTCGACGTGGATCAGGTCGTGCAGGAACTGCAGGCTCTCACTCACCTTCGGATCGAGCATGTTGGAAGCCGTCCAGTCATCATTGAGGACGCCGGTGCCGTTAGAGAAGAACCAGGGCTGCACGAAGAAGTTCTGGTTCGGCACTTCGTAGCCGAACTGGGTGACGGTGCCGGAACTGTCCTTGATGGTCAGTTTTTTAGCGACGTCGCGGAACTCGTCCCAGGTCCAGCCCTGCTTGGGATAAGGCACCCCCGCCTTATCGAACAGATCACGATTGTAGTTGATCATGATGTTGTTCCAAGTAATCGGGACATAATAGATGTTGTTCTTGTAGGACGACTGCTGGAACAGGCTGGGCGCAAAATCGGAGAACCCGGGATTGGCTTTGACGTAGTCGTTCAGCGGCAGGAACATGTCCCGTGACGCAAAGGCCTGGAAGGTCTCGATGGCCGTGCCATAGACATCGGCCGCGGCGCCGGCATTGAACTGGGCGAGCACCTTTGTGACGTAATCCCCCCACCCGCTGGCGATGGCGTCCATCTGCACGTCGACCTTGACGTTGGGATACTTGGCGTTGAAGCGCTTCACGGCGTTGTTGATCGCCGCCAGTTGCGCATCGCCGCCAAAGCTCTGCAGCTTCAGGTCCGCGGTCTCATTGGATTGCGCAAAGGCCATGCGCACGCCGGAGCTGGCCGCCAGCGCCGCCGTCGACAGCAAAAGCATGCGTCGTGTCAATTTCAGCATAGGTTCCTCCCTCTCGCCGCTCCTGGGCGGCATTTTCTTGGTCCTCGCAACGGTCGAAACGTTTCGCCGACCGGGTCTGAAGCGCTCACCTTACCCGGGCAGCCGGGCTGGCGAGGCGGTTTTTACTGAATACGAAACGTTTCGAATAGTAAGCATGGGTTGCTGATGTTAGCAAGCTGCCAAATCGGGAAAGTAGGACACCGAAAGCACCGCGGCGAGGACGGTGGATTTGCCCGTGGGTTTGCAAACACGAAACGTTTCGGGTACCTGACGGAGCAGACATATATTGCAGGTTGGGATTCGTGGCGACGATCAAGGATGTGGCGCGACGCGCCGGGGTTGCGATCTCGACGGTGTCGGCGGTGATCAACCGCTCGGCGCCGGTCAGCGAGGCCGCCATCGAACGGGTCGAACGCGCCATCGCCGATATCGGTTATACCCCGCACGGCGCAGCCCAATCGCTGCGCAGCGGGCAATCGCGGATTATCGGCATGATCATGCCGACAATCTTCAACCCGCATTTCGCCACGGCTGCCCGCGTCGTGGAAAACATCTGCCTGGCGGCGGGCTACATGTCGGTGGTCTATTCCACCGGCGAGGATTCCGAGCGGGAAAACCAGATCCTCAAGATGATGCGCATGCAGCGCGTTGCCGGGCTGATCATCATCCCCAGCGCCTCGGACGCCGAACACGGTGCACGGCTCAACGCCGAGATCCATGTGCCGACGGTGCTGCTCGACAGTTTCGTCGAAAACATGCCGCATGACGTGGTGAAACTCGACAACGTCAAGGCCACACGCATCGCCATGGATTACCTGATCGAACTGGGGCACCAGCGCATCGGCATCCTGGCCGGTCGGCATGGCATCGCCACGTCCGACGACCGGCTGCAGGGCTGCATCGAGGCGCTGCAGGCGGCGGGGCTGCCGATCGCGGACGACCTGATCTATGAGGCAAAATTCCAGCGCAACGATGCCTATGAAGGCGCGCTGCAGCTGATGTCACGGCCCGACCGGCCCACGGCGCTGTTGGCATTCTCGAACTTGATGACGCTGGGCATGATGCAGGGCCTCACCGAGCTGAATCTTTCCGTACCGGACGACGTCTCGATCGCCGGGATCGATGATTTCGACTGGGCCGAAATCATGAGCCCTAGACTGACCGTGGTTTCGGTGCCGATCGCCGATATGGCCAAGCGGGCGATCGACATGCTGCTAGCCCAAATCGAAAGCAAGCAGCCGCCGACCGGGCACCATACCCTGTATCAGCCGACGCTGATCGTGCGCGGCTCCTGCGTGCCGCTGCCTTGAACGCTTGCGTTGGCCTCGCGCAAGACAAGGTGGTGCCCCTAGGTCAGCAAAGACTCGCCGGATTGCGCCGGAAAAGGCACTTGAGTGACTGGGCGCCCGTCGCCGGAACGCACGCTGCTGCGGTAGCGCTTAGGCGCCATGCCCTTGGTCCGCTTGAAAGCGTTGCTGAAGGCGCTTTCCGACGCATAGCCCAAGGCCAGCGCGAGCGTTGATACCGGAACGTCGCTCTCGCGCAGGTCGCGCTCGGCGAGGTGCATGCGCCAGCCGAGCAGGTAGGCGAGCGGAGGGAGCCCGACCACGCTCTTGAAGCGGGCGGCAAAGGTGGTCCTCGACATGGCCACGGCCTTCGCCAACTCGTCGAGGGTCCAGGGGCGGGCGGGATCGCCGTGCATCAGGCGGAGCGCCGGTGCGATACGCTCGTCGCCAAGGGCTCTCAGCCAGCCGGCCGCCGTGTGGCTCGAAGTGGCGAGGTGGAAGCGCAGAGCCTGGACAAACAGCAATTGGGCAAGCTGGGCAGTCGCCACCTCGGCGCCGGGGCGCTCTGCGCTCCGCTCTCGGACCAGTTGATCGAGCAGCCAGCGCAGCGCCGCCGCCTCGCTCGATGTGCCGTGTACGTGGATCAGTGGCGGCAGGACGTCGAGCAGCAAAGGCTGGCGGGCCGGATCGAGCGCCACGTGGCCGCCGAGCATGAAGAAATCCCGGGGCTCGCCGAGTTGCCCGATGCCATCGACCACGCGATCGTACGGCGCGATCGCCTCGGGCGGCTCGAAGCTCGGATCACTGGTCAGCGCAAGCGCGCGCTTGCCGTTGACCACGATCACGTCGCCGGTCTCGAGGCGAAGCGGGGCGGCCAGTTGCTCCATCAACAGCCAGCAGGAGCCTTCGGCCACGGCCATGAACTTGACAGCGTCGGGCTGTGGAAAGCGCCTGGCCCATCTACCGCCTGCAGCAAGGCCGCCGCTGAGCAGGCATTGCGCGTCGAGGAGATCGAGGATCTGGGAAAGGGGATCGGCCATCATGCCGTACGATCGCGCATAAAATCGGGACTTGCAAGCATTGGGAATCCGAGCGGCGGGGCATAGGTAAGCTTCACCACATTGCAGGAGATATTCCATGGCCACCGCCCAGACACCCATTCATTCCGGATTCGGAGCAGCAACCACCGCCGCCGAGGCGGTTCGAGGCCGCGATCTTACCGGCAAAGTCGCCATCGTTACCGGCGGTTATGCCGGCATGGGCCTTGAGATCACCAAGGCGCTCACCTCGGCCGGAGCCACCGTCGTCGTTCCGGCACGGGATCACCAAAAAGCCGAGCAAGCGCTGGCATCGGTGGAGCGCGTGGAGCTGGAGGCGCTCGATCTGATGGATGCCGCATCGGTCGACGGTTTTGCCGACCGGTTCCTCGCGTCCGGCCGGGCGCTGCATCTGCTGGTGAACAATGCCGGCATCATGTACAGCCCGCTTATCCGCGACGCGCGCGGCAATGAATCGCAATTTTCGACCAACCATTTGGGCCACTTCCAACTCGCTGTGCGACTTTGGCCGGCGCTGCTGCGCGCCGGCGGCGCCCGGGTGGTCTCGGTCTCTTCGCGCGGTCATCTGTTCGCTGGCGTCGACCTCGACGACCCGAACTTCGAGACGCGCGCTTACGACCGACGGATCGCCTACGGGCAGTCGAAATCGGCCAATGCGCTATGCGCGGTTGCGCTCGATGCCCGCGGCGCGCCGAACGGCATTCGGGCCTTTTCCCTGCATCCCGGCGGAGTGATCACCGACCTGACCCGCTATATGTCGGCCGAGGAAATCCGCGCCTCCGGCTTTGTCGATGCAGAGGGGCGGCCCGTCATCGATCCGGCACGTAACATGAAGACGGCCGAACAGGGCGCGGCCACGGCCGTCTGGTGTGCGACCAGCCCGCAGCTCGACGGGCTGGGCGGCGTCTATTGCGAAAACTGCGATATCGCGGCTGCGTTTCCTGCCGACTCGACCGAGATGCTGGGCGTTCGGCCCTGGGCGATGGACCCCCAACTGGCAGACCGCCTATGGACTCTGAGCGAGCGGCTTACCAGCGCCAGCCTGGGCTAGGTGCAATCAAAACAACGAAAAACGCCGCGAAAGGCCGGCGCTGATGGTGAATTGGTTTTGGCTGCCGGCCTGGACGATTGGGGAGTTGGCGGCTCCGCCAACCATGCGGTGGTAAGAGGCATCCACGTTGAGAAAGTAATCCGGCAGGAACTCGTATCGGCCCGACGCGCTGAACCCGACCGACTTCAGGCCGCCCTCTGGATCGAAGGCGGTCAGTCGCCCGCCGGTTTGCAGGGCCTGGGCGGGCGTGACGCCAAAATAGGTGTCCATATAGCTGTTCGAGGCAAGGTTCAGGACGGGGCCGATGATTATTTCGAGCCCTGGTGCCGGACGAGCAATAAGGTTGGCGCCCACCTCGCCGACGAGACCGCTGGCGCCGCCAAAAGTGTAACGCGCCGCGCCGTAGACTTGCACGCTGGCGTCCGGGCCAAGTTTCCACTCGTAAGCGAGCTTGGCGCCCGCTCCATAAGTGGCCGCGACATCGTCGAGGCCACTGAGGGCCGCGTGGCCGGCACTTGCGCGGACGCCAACGTAGCTGAACGATGGGTGGATCGAAAAACCGGTGTGGTCGCCACTACCGGTCTCGGTCAGCCCCGGAATATTCAGGCGCTCGACCTTGATGATTGGAACAAACGCGGTCGCGTAGTCCGCTGACCCCTCATAGGCCGGGGCAGTTCCCACCCCGGCGCCGACGTCGATAACGAGGTTTGGTTCCGACGTGACCGCCGGAACGTCAGGCAGGGCGTTGCCGTACATGTCGAGATTGGCCGCGAGGGCGGTTGAGGCGGTGGCGGTGATGGCGCCGAGGCAGGCTGCGAACGGCAAAATGAAACGGCGCATGGGTCACTCGGGTTTTGGTGGTCCGGCTACTTCGAGATCTTCACCAGCTCGAAGCTCTTGCATAACACGAAGTAGCAGCCAGCGATCGTGACGGCCATGGGACCGGTGAAGGTCAGCGTGGCATCGACGTCATGGCCTTGGAATTTCATCGGTCCCTTCCACACATTCGGGCCGGAATGCGCGGCTTCCTTGATCGCATACTGGCCAAGGTCGTTCTTGGCGGAAGACGCCATGCCCTTGGCATCGAGCCAGGAAAGCGTAGCGCAGAGCTTGCCGCCATCGCCGCCGCAATAGGCGAGGTCGTAGTGCGAACTCCCGGAAACGGTCTGCCAGCTTCCGGTCGGATCGAACTCGGCGGCGGACGCGGCGCCGCCGGCCAGCGCGCAGGAAAGCATTCCGGCTACGATTATTTTGACGATAGAACGCATGTCTTACTCCAATGTTGCTGATTTCTGCGGTAGCCGGCGAATTGCACTGGGCTGTTTCGCCGGTCGGGTGATTAAGGGCGCACTATGGGGAAGGTCAGTCTCACGGCGAGACCGCCGCCTAGGCGTGGCTCGACCACGAGCTTGCCGCCGTGCGCCCGCATTATTTCCTGGACGATCGACAGGCCCAGGCCGGAGCCCTGTCCATTGCCTCCGACTTTTTCGAACGGCTCGACCATTCGATGATGCAGCCCATTGGCAACCCCGACGCCATCGTCGGAGATCGACAGGTTCCCGCGCTCGGAAAGCGTGGCGAGGATGCCGGTAGCGCCACGGGCGTGAACGATCGCGTTGGCAACGATATTGCCGATTGCGCTGCGAATCGAAACTTCGACGCCTTCGACCAGGATCGGGCCGGTGCCGTCGGCATCGAACTCCAGTTGGAGGTTTTGATCGAGCGCGGATGGTGCGTAATCCGCCAGAACCTCACGCGTAAGCTCGCGAAGATCGATCAGCGTCGTCTCGGGATGCGTTTCCTGCAGCCGTGCGAGGTCCAGCATCGCACCCACCAGCGAAGTGAGGCGGCGAATTTCCGCCACGAGCGAGGCCCGGACGCTCGTCTCGGCAACAGTGTCGACCTTTGCCCGCAACACGGCCAGAGGGTTGCGCAGTTCATGGGCAACATTGCCTAGAAAACGGCGCTGCTGCACGATGAAGTTGGCGATCTCGTCGAAGGCGACGTTCAGCGCACTGACGAGTTCCCTCAGTTCAAGGGGGATGTCGGACAGGGGTATCGTGCCCTGCGGTGCGCTGGGATCGACGGATTTTGCCAACTCGGTCACGCGCGCAAGACTGGTCTTGACGTATCGCGCCGCCAACAGCACGCCGAACGCCACGACCGCGGCGAACGCCAGGGCTATGAAGCTCAGCACCGGCCAGTTGTCGGCGAAGAAGAATTGCGCCCTGGCGCTCGGCCAGAGACGGCCACCCGAAAGGATCAGAGTGGCGCTGGGGTGCCCTGGTATCGCAAGCGAGGTAAGGCAGGCGAACTTTCCGGCGCGACCGTCGTCGAGCACCGCGGCAGTAAACGGTCCCGAATAGGGCAAAGAAAACGGCAGCTCCGGTCGATACTGCGCATTGTATTCGACGAAACGCGTTCCAACCGAGACCATGTACCAGAGCTGCGGATTGTGCCGTTTCAGTTCTGCAATCGAATCCGAGGCGACGATGACCGGGACTTCGTGTTCATCGACCTCTACCGAGCGTGAAAGCCCAGCCAGCAGGCCATCGCAGTCTTCCCGGATCGGGTTACGCTCATACTCCAGGAGCCAGATGGTCGCTGCGAGGGCGAGTACGAACACCAACACCGCCCAGGCGCCAAGCGAGAAAGTCAGCGTTCTGACGATGGACTTCATGCGGAAACCGTACGGATCAAGTAGCCCACGCCGCGCACGCTCCGGATCTCGACATCAGCCCCGGAGTCGGAGAGCCGTTTCCTCAGCCGAGACAGCTGCGCCTCGAGCGTGTTCGATTCCACGCTGTCGTCCACGCCGTAGATGGCCGACATAAGGAATTCCCGCGTGACCACCCGGTTTCGCCGGAGCAGCAGCGCCTCGAGCAGCAGGCTTTCATGATGACGGAGGATGACGATCCGGTTCTGGATGGTGACGTTGTGGGTCCCGATCTCAAGCCGCAAATTGCCCAGCGACACCTCGCTGAAAGCCGGGGTCTTGGGCCTGCGCAACACCGCCCTGATGCGGGCGAGCAGTTCCTCCGGCTCGAACGGCTTGGTGAGATAATCGTCGGCTCCGACGTCCAATGCATCGACGATATCGCCGGTGGCATCGTGCGCGGTCAGCATCACGACCGCCGGCCGACTCACCGAAGACCGCATCGCCGGCAGCAGGGAAAGCGCATCGCCATCGGGCAGAGTACGGTCGACCACCATGAGGTCATAGTCGAACGACGCGATAACCTCCCTGGCGTCCTGCAGCGTCTGCACTACGTCGACGACGCTCGGCCAGCTCTTGAGCAGTTCCGCAATCTGAATTGCGAGCCCCGGTTCGTCCTCGATCACCAGAAAGCGCATTTCTATACGACCTCTTCGAGGGTTGCCGATGGCTCTGTTGCGTTGGGCCTTAGGACCCAGAGAAAGAGTTTGGCGGAAAGCTCGGCCAGATCATCCACGATGGTGAATAGGCTCGGTACGACTAGCAGCGACAAGAGCGTGGAGGCGACCAGGCCGCCGACCACCGCCGCCGCCATTGGCGCACGGAACTCACCGCCCGCCCCAACGCCGAGCAAGGCTGGGGTCATTCCGGCCACCATGGCTATGGTGGTCATCATGATCGGGCGCGCCCGCATCTGCGCCGCTTGCGCAACCGCAACGCGCCGCGGGATTCCGGATCGGATGAGGTGAATGGCAAACTCCACCAGCATGATCGAGTTCTTGGTCACCAGACCCATCAGCATCAGCAAGCCGATGATCACCGGAAGCGAGAAGGCATAGCCCGTGATCACCAGGGCAAGGACGACGCCGCCAAGCGAAAGCGGCAGCGCCGCAAGGATCGTCAGCGGCTGGAAGGCGCTGCGGAACAGGACGATCAGCAATATGTAGACCCCAAGGATGCCAAAACCCATTGCCGTTCCGAACCCGGAGAACATCTCGCCTTGCAATTCGGTATTGCCGGTGTTCTGCAGATCGACGCCGGCAGAAAAGCCTACGACCGCCTTCATCTTGGCTATATGATCGGTCGCGTCGCTGACCGCGATGCCCGGCGCCGGATCGAAGGCGATGGTGGCCAGCCGCTCGCGATCGTAGCGCTGGATCGCCGAGACACCCTGCCCTCGCGTAATATCGGCAACCTGTGACAGCGGTACGGCACCCCCATTGGCAGTCGGGATCTGGAGCGACCCCAAAAGCTTGAGGTCGCCGCGGGCTGCGGGCTGCAATTCTACCCGAATGGGAACATGTCTGTCGCCGGCATCGAAACTCGCCAGATTTGCGGGGCTCTCGCCGCCTTCGGCAACCCGGCTCGTATCAGCGATCTGTGCTGGCGACACCCCGAACGAACTTGCCTCGTCCAGTTTCGGCACGATGTGCACCTCGGGCTCGGCGAAGGTTGCCACCGCAATCGCGTCGGCAAACATCGGATCGTGCTGCATCTCGGAGACGAGCTGGTCGGCCCCCTTGGTCACCGAGGCTTCGTCGCGCCCCCCGATGGCGATGGTTGCCTGGCCGTCGAACGAGTAGCGGATATCGGGTACCAGCGACAGCGCTGCCCCAACTTTCGCCTGCGTGTCGATCTGGCTGACGTGCCGCTGGTCCTTGGGAAGCAAGGTCAGGACCAGGATGGCGCGACGCGGTTCATCGATGCCCTCCAGCGACGTTCCGCCTTTTACGAGCACCTTGGCCACTTCCGGCACGGTATGCAGCGCCGTCTCGATGCGTCTTGCGGTTGCGGACGTGTCGTTCAGCGTCGAACCGGGGGGCAGTTGCACCGATACCATTATCCGAGATTCGTCGGCCAGAGGGATGAAGTCAGTCGGTAGCCCGGTTGCGGCGAACAGCGCCAAGCCCAGCGAGCCGATTGCCGCCAGCAGCACGAGCCAGCGCACGCCCGGCTTGAAGGTCAACGTCAGCAGTGCTGCGAAGGACCGGCCGATGATGCCTTTGCTTTCGGCTTCCAAATCTTCACCCGCGCCGTCGACCGGATCATGGCCACCCTGCCGCATCAGGTACGCTGACAGCATCGGCGTAATCAGCCGCGCGACGGCCAGCGAGAAGAACACCGCCACCGAAACCGTGACCCCGAACTCGCGGAAATACTGTCCGGCCACGCCCGGCATGAAGCTGACCGGCGCGAAAATGGCGATAACGGCAAACGAGATGGCCACCACCGTCAATCCGATCTCGTTGGCGGCATCGGCAGCGGCCGCGAACGGCGCCTTGCCCATACGGATGTGCCTGAAGATGTTCTCGATTTCGACGATGGAGTCGTCCACCAGCATGCCTGTCGACAGGGTCAGCGCCAGCAAGGTCACCAGGTTGAGCGAATACCCCATCAAGGAGAGCGCCCAGAAAGTCGGGATAGCGGAGAGGGGCAAGGCGACGCACGCTATGATGGTCGCCCGCAAGTTCCGCAGGAACAGGAACACCACCACGACCGCCAGCGCCGCACCTTCGTAAAGCGTGTTCATCGCATCCTGATAGTTGCCTTGCGTGTAGGCGACGGTGTCGTCAGCCGCGGCGAAGGACAGCCCGGGATGGTCTGCCTCGACGCGTGAGAGCGCCTTGGACAGCTCCGCCGAGATAGCGACGTCGTTGGCCCCAATGGTCGGGTAGACGGCTAGCGCCACCGTAGGGCGCCCATCGAACCGGGCAAACGTCGTGGGATCTTCCCAGGTGTCGCGCACCGTTCCCAATTCGGACAATTGCACGCTGCGATTGCCCGGGATCGACAGCCGCAACCCGGCGAGATCGGCGACGGACTTCGAGGAGGCGAGAAAGCGAATTGACTGCTGCTGATTTTGCAGGTGCATCGTGCCGCCGGCAAAGTCGCCGTTGACGGCCTTCAGCTGCGTATTCACCTGCGAGGCGGTGATGCCGAGCGCCATCAGCCGGTCCGGATCGAGATCGACGCGCATTTCCCGCGTGAAGCCGCCAACCCGTTGCACGCGTCCGACTCCGGGAAGGCCTTGCAGAACCCCGATCACCTCGTTGTCGAGCAGCCAGGAGGTATCGATGCCGTTCGTGTGCTCCTGGGTGACCGCATAGGTCCGGATCGCGTCGCCGCGGATGGTTTCCCGCTGCACGATCGGATCGTCGGTACCCACCGGAAAGCCGCTGCGGATGCTCGCCACGGCATCCT
>JAQGKB010000103.1 GCA_028290345.1 Hyphomicrobiales bacterium
ATAGAGACAGATGGCTATCCCCTCCATCAGGCGCGACGATTTGGCTTCCGGCCGCCACCCGGACAACAGCCCAACAAAATTGCCGAGCACCCAGGCAATAAGCGTGGACGTCAGCAGCAATCCGAAGGTCCAAGGCAAGGCCTTCATGATCAACTCGATGACGGGGGTCGGATACATCGAGAGCGACGGCCCGAAATCATGCGCGATCACGATGCGCTTGATGAAGGCCCAGTATTGATCGAGGAGCGATCCGCGCAGCCCGAAGGTATCGGCAAGCGATTGGCGTAGCGCATCGACTTGCGCCGCATCCATGTAGGCGCCTTGCGATGCGACCTTGGCCAGCATCGCTTCGACCGGGTCCGTTGGCCCCAAGCGTGGCACGAAGAACAAGACGGTAAGGCCGAACGCAACGACGAGGAAGTAGACCACGAGGCGTCCGGCGATATAGCGAAGAAGTGCCATTTCCGTCTGGTCCTGCTCTGCTCGATCAGATGATCTCGAGGTAGTCGCGGTCCGGCAGTTCCGGGAACGGAGCGGTCGGCAAGGTCTGGTACCAGAACGCGACAGAAGCGATATCGTCCTGCTGAGGCAGTTAGCGCCGCTCCTTTTTCTCGGTGCGCCACCCCAGCGCCTGGATGGTCACCCGCATGTTCTCCTCGAACCGGATCGGGTCTGTAATGTGCCAGCGATACATGCCGAAGCGCTGCTGGGACTGGTAGGTGCCATCTGGCCGTAGGACCTGTGAGAGGCCGGCATAGGGCGTCGAGAACTCGCGATAGGCGCTGGTCATGTTGGGGTCGATGACGCCGCCGTCGAAATTATAGGCGCCGCAGAAATAGTCTTCGGTGCCGGTGCCACAGATGGTGGGGAATTCCTTGTCTCCATCCATGAAGAATTTGATCTCGCCTTCACCCCACCAGCCGGCATTGTTGACGCCCCAGGCCATATAGGTGCCGACATAATGACCCTTGCCCTGCACGCCATTGAGGATGGTGTAATCCTCCTTGAACGGCAGGGGATTGGTGCGGCGGAACTGCGCGTGGAAATAGGCCGCATCCTGCGGTACTTCCGTCAGCGCATAGTTGATCTGGTAGTAGAGGATGACCGGTTCATCGGGATCGCGGTTCTCGATCGTGACACGGGCCCGGCTGCGGAACGGCATTTCCCAGTAGCAATTGAAGGCGCGGCCCGGATTGACGCATACGGCCAGCGAATTGATCTGGGTGAAGCGATTCCAGCCCGAGGCGAAGTAGTCGCCGAGCGGGCATTCGACCGTCGGGTTCACCTGTTCGTCCCAGTAGATGCGCAGGATCAGGTTGCGCCAGCGCACGTTCGACACCACGCACCAGATCTGCTGAATGGCGCCGGGGCCAGCAATATCGGCAAGGACCCGCACTTCCTGGGGCGCGATCTGGATCGAGGGCGATACTTTCCATCCCTGGCCGAGGCCCCGGGCGCAGTTGGCGCCGGTGCCCTCGGTTGCCATGCCGCCCTTGCCCTTTTCCCCGGTGAAGTTTTCCGGCGAGATCGACCGCGTCTTGGCGTCTGATAGGCGATAGAGATTGCTCAGGCTCACGCCCAAACCAGAAAATGTGTTCGGCATCGATCAACCTATTGCTGTGATGCGGCAAGCCGGTGCCTGCCCGCAGGATATCGCAGGAGAAATTGTGAATTGGGACGCAAGCCTGATCAGTGCGCAGGGATACACGCTGTCCAAACGGCTTTGGCGTCGGCGATTGAAAGTTGGTGGCGCTTCAGTGCCTAAGGACTGCGGGCGTTCGCTGGCTTGTACATGGTTTCACTCCCGTTTTTAGCCGCATGCCCGAACTCTATCGGTCCGCTTGGTGGCAGTGCGATTGCCTGGCGTTCAACTGAGACGCGCCAAGTGTGAGTGACCATAACAAGGAAAATTCGATTTGCAAATGCATTCACAAGTCGATTTGCAAATCGATCCACAAATGGGTACTCATCCGCCATGACAACCATCTCCAAAGTGGCGCAACGGGCAGGGGTGTCGCGTACAACCGTGTCGCATGTGCTCAATCATGCCGATCGGGTTTCAGTGCATCTGCGCGAACGCGTCAGGAATGCGATTGAGGAATTGGGCTATGTGCCCAATCCGCAAGCCCAAAGCCTGCGCACGGGGCGGACCAACATCGTCGGCATGTTGATCCCGGACATACGCAACCCCTTTTACCCTGAACTGGTCAAATCCGTTCAGTCGGAGCTCGAGGCGGTGGGCCTCGACACGTTGATCTTCAATACCGACGTGCCGGGCGGACACTTCAAGGAGCACAGCCGCGAGTATCTGCGCCAGGTGCGGAACAAGCGGGTCGACGGCCTGATCGTGGGCGATTTCGCGCTACACGCCATGCATGACGCCCTGCTCGACATCGACATTCCGACGGTTTTCATCGGCCAGCTTTCCAACGGCGCTGTCGATAACGTCCAGGTCGACGATTTCGATGGCGGCTACCAGATGGGCGCGTTCTTTGCCAAGAAGGGCCACAAACGCGTCGCGCACATTACGGGGCCATCGTTTTTCCATGAGGCCATGGCTCGCGCCGCCGGCTTCGAAAAGGGTCTGACCGACAATGGCGTCGACCCGGCCGACATCATGCGGATTGAGGGCACCTATCTCTCGCCCTCCGGTGTTGAAACCGTCAACGCGCTGGTCGACAGCCACGGTGGCAACCTGCCGACGGCGATTTTTTTCGCCAATTACTTGATGGCCCTCGGCGGCCTCGCCGCCTTTCACGACCGCGGCGTAAAAATCCCGGACGATATCAGCGCAGCCGTTTTCGGCGACCAGCCGCAGATGGACTATATTCGCCCGCGTCTTACCCGTGTCGGCGTCCAGCCTCAGATGATCGGCCAGCGGGCCAGTGCGATGCTGATCGAGCGTCTCAATGGGGCTTTCACCGGATCGCCGCGCCTGGAAGCGCTCAATTGCACATTGACCGAATTCGAAACGGCATAGCTGGTCTGTCGAGTTCGACCAAGTCATCGAGTGACCGAGGCGCCGCTGGTGTACTGCTGCCTCCAGGATATGAAGTGTCCTTCGCTTTGAGGATTCGCAATTGGTTTCGACACCGCCGGGCCATCTGGCCGCCCGGAAAAGGCCACGTTCAGGCCCGGTCAGCCATAACTCTGGACGCCATTTTCGAAGCGACTATTCAGGTTTTGCTGGCAGAGGGTCTCAACCGCTTGACCACTACTCGAGCCGAGCGCGCCGGCGTTTCCGTTGGCGCGATGTACCAGTACTTTCCCCACAAGCAGGCGCTGCTTTACGCTTTAAATGAGCGATATCTGGAGATCGTGGCCGAGAAGGTGGAGATAGCGTGCCGGAAGCATCATGGTGCTCCGATCTCGCAGATGGTCGACGGACTGGTGACGGCCTATTGGGAAGCGAAAACCGAGCGGAGCGACGTGACCCGCGCGCTCTATCGTTCCGCAGTCGAACTCGACAACGACGCTCTCATCGAGGCCTTCGCTCATCGGGTTGATGTGGCGACGATCGCGATGTTCGAAAGTGCGTCCAACGCCAGCTATGCCGACCTCCCGCTGGTCAACACCACCCTTCTGGCTGTGATCTTCGGAACAGTGCGCAACATCTTTGAACGCGACCTGCCGCCGAGCCTGCAGGACAATGTCCGCGAGCAACTGGCGATGATGTGCCTGTCCTACCTCAAGGCTGCCGCCTTTAAACACTAGAGGTCAGACTTGGTGCTCGATTTGCGCCAAGTCGGCCGTTGGGCGGAGCATGAGCGGAATTCTTTGAAGGATCAAATTATCTGTCGTATTATGTTCTCGCGTTCAGTCGGAAATCCGGAGGAGCATGAAGATGAAGGACATATTATTCAAGTTGATTCCTGGCCCAATTAAACAATCTCTAAAGGCTAGAATCGCCAATACTCTTGGTGGCCATGTATCAATATTAAAATACCATCCAGAAGAATATGGGCGCGCGTCGTTTTCACTACCGCAGCGGTACCACAACGAGGGCGCAAGCGATGGCTTGCCTGTTCCTCCGCGGCCCTTTTGGATTGGATATGGCAATGATTTTGGTGACAAAGGAAAAGAATGGTACATAACCAAAGGGAAAAGAGATGTAGACCGGATGCTCGAAATAGTAACGGCATCTGGTTTTTCGCTCACTCCAGGTAGCCGTGTTCTCGAGATGGGCTGTGCCGCGGGAAGAATGATCCGCCATCTAAATAGTTTCTCTGAGTCCTGCGAGATATGGGGAGTAGATGTTGATGCTACTCTAATTAACTGGTGCAAGCACAATATATCCCCGCCGTTTCAGTTTGCTACGACTACAACAATTCCACATCTGCCTTTTGCAGACTCGTATTTTGATTTTATATATACGGGGTCAGTTTTTACGCATATCGATGATCTCGCAGAATCCTGGCTTCTGGAGCTTAGACGTATTTTGTCGCCCGAAGGACGTCTCTATGTAACCATTCATGACAGGCACACCATCAAGATGCTTGATGATGGATACTTTTATGACAAGACTGGGTATTTTACCGACAAGAATAATAAGGAAGTTCATCTTACGACAACGCTAAATTCGGACGCAACATATAGGAGTGAGAAAGATACATTTGGCATGCTCGTAATTGGTCGCGATTATGGCTCGCAAGTATTTTATGATGTGGAATACTTCCGAAAAATGGTTGTTCCGATGTACGAAATTCTTTCCATAACGGAGGAAGCGTATGGCTATCAGACAGCGATTTTGCTGAAAAAAGTGGCGGATAATCATTCGCAAGCAATGATCGAAACTGGTTGACTTCGTGTGGATCGGCGCAGGGCTCGACGCCGATCGGCGCGATAAACCATTGAAGTCTCTGCAACTGGGTGGGGTAAATCCGAGGTGCCGATCCACATTCTGGCGCAAAGCGGGACTGTGAATACGCAAGCGGTCCCTTGATCTTCCTGATCGGGAAGGGGTCAATCGGCTCCGCCGTTTCACAGGCATTGCGGGTAACCGCTTGACCGAGACGGCTACTGGACTTGGTCACAGGAGGCAATATCCGCACCTTGCGATCCGCACCGATGACGGCCGCACCTCAATAAAGATCATACCCGGCCGATGCCGTCGGATGAGTTGATGAGTTGCTGATCGTCCGGCACGATCAGCAACGACGGGGTTGTGTTCCAGCGTCCATGAAACAGGATGCAGAGCAGGCGCTGCCGCTGCAGCTGATCAGCCGCTGTTGTCCGTTCCCATATAGCTCGGCCGACAGGCAACAAGCGTCAAGTGCTAGCGGGCTCACCGCCTCGATCGCAATGTCGGCTCCGCGACCGCCGGGTCATGGCCATGACTGTTTCCGAGGCGTTGCCGCCGGTGCAGTTGATGCCCGAGGTGGCGCCGAAGCGCTTGGCGACCTTGAGGCGATTGTCGTCGAGATCGATCATGATGATTTCGGCCGGCGCGTAGAACTGGGCAGTCAGCAGCGCGGCGAGCCCTATCGGCCCGGCACCATCGATGGCCACGGCGTAAATTGGCGAGGGTCCCCGATGCCGATCGGCCCGCTAAGTTGTTGATTCGACCACTTTCAGAGGGCTCACGACACCACGCCTCGTTACAGGCGATAGCCTGAAGGTCCGAAACCCTCTTGCGCAAACCATGTTAGATGATAACGTTTCAACTAACTTGATTGTAGATGGCCGCTAATGGTCAGCTCATGGAGGAGAGACTATGCAAACCACTGGCCAATTCGTGTCTAGTATCCGCGCCGCAGGTGCCTTGAGTCGTCGGACGCTTTTGGTGGGCGCCAGCCTTGCCGCCTTGGCAGCGATGACGCCGGCCGCTTTTGCCGACGAGCCCAGCGGGCAGCTGGTCTTGCTCAACTACGCGTCCGGAGCCGATCTTGACGTCATCAAGGATCTCGAAGCCGGCTTTATCAAAGCCTACCCGAAGGTCACCTTCAACGATGTCAACCTGACCGGCGGCAGCGACATGCGGGGCGCCATCCGCACGGCCCTCCTGGGCGGCCAGAAGGCAGATCTGTTCATCAACACCTGGCCGGCCTTCCGCAAGGAACTGGCTGACGCAGGCATGTTGCGCAAGCTCGACCAGCAATGGACCGACCTGAAACTTGGGGACGAACTCTCCGACTCGTGGAAGGCTCTCGGCTCGACGGATGGGGTGCTCTACGGCATCACCTTCACCTTCGGCGACCGCAGCGGCATCTTCTACCGCACCGACTCGCTGAAGAAGGCCGGCATCGCTAGCCCGCCCGCCACCTGGGACGATTTTATCGCCAGCTTCGCCAAGCTCAATGCCGCCAAGATCACGCCGATCGCCATCCCCGCAAAAGTCTGGGCGCATGCCGAATGGTTTGAAACGCTGCTGCTGCGCACCGGCGGCGGTGACGCCGTGGCCAAGCTTGCCGCGCACCAGATCCAGTGGACCGATCCGGCGGTCAAAGCCGCGCTGAAAAAATATGCCGAATTGCTGAGGGCCAATTGCTGTGGCGACGTCAACGCCATGCTCGCGACCGAATGGGATAACGCGGCCGACAACGTGCTGAAGGCGGGCACCGCCGGTTATGAAATGATCGGCATGTGGACCAACAACCGAGCCAAGTCCGATTATGGCCTGACCGAGGGCACCGACTACTCGCTGTTCCAGTTCCCCTCGCTGGGCGCAGGCCATGACGATACCTCGATGGTCGACAGCAAGGAATTCTCGGAGCTCACTTCGGGCGCCAACCCGACTGCGGCAGACGCTTTCCTCAAATGGGTGAATAGCGCAGAAGGGGCCAACATCATTGCCAAGAGCGGCCTCGCTTCGCCGAGCAACAAGGTCGATCCGTCGCTCTATGGTGCCGTGCAGAAGATCGCCGTCAACGCGGTCAGCAAGTCGAAAGTCCAGTTCGTGATGGGCGATCTACTGCCAGGCGACCTCGTCGATGAATATCGCGTGCAGCTGCAAAAGTTCCTGCAGGATCCGAGCGATGCCAACATCGACGCGGTAACCGCCGCGATCGAGGCCAAGGCGGCGAGCGCCTACTGATGGATACGTCCGCCCCGACCCATCCCGGCGCGGCGGGTAGAGCAACGAAGTCTCCCAGGGCAGAAGGCGGCCGGCGCAAACCGGCCGTCTTCCGTCGCGGGAAGATGTCCGAGGCGGTTGCCGCCTATGTGTTGCTGGCCCCGGTGCTGGTGCTGTTCGCCTTCGCGGTGGTCTATCCGCTCGTCGACACAATCCGGCTGAGCTTTTTCGACATCAAGGGGCTCGGGGCCGCCAAATTCAACGGCTTCGGCAATTACGTCACGCTGTTCTACGACGCGACATTCCGCCAGTCGGTCGTCACCACCCTCACCTGGACAATCCTGACGACGATCCTGTCGGTCGGCATCGGCTGGGCGCTGGCGATCCTTTGTTCCTTCTCGCCACGGGCGACGCTGGTCCCGCGCGTGCTGATCTTTGCCGCCTATGGCATTTCTGAAGCGGTGACGGGTTTCATCTGGCTCGGCATCTACC
>JAQGKB010000332.1 GCA_028290345.1 Hyphomicrobiales bacterium
ATTGTGCAGGGAAATCAACGAATTCAATGCAAGTAACAGAACGGGCGCAAGGCACGCGAACAACAGAGCAGCCTTGTAGATGCCGAGCAAAACCTAGCATTTAAAACATCGAATAGATTTCGTATAAATACGTAACTAACGCACCCGAAATACACTCGATCTAAACGCCCCGTTACTTCAACAGGAGCGCAAGGCGGTCGTATCTCCCTCCCCCTTGCGGGTAGGGGTAAGGGGTGGGGGTATGCGGCCCTCGCAGATACCCACGTTGGGTCCTCGGGTCGAGCCCGACGATGACGAACGAGTGGGTGGTCCCGGCTCGGAGCTGCGGTTATCCCAGCATGAATACATCGAACCGGACGCTCTTGCCGACGATTTGATGCGAGGGTGGCCGCAGCCCCGGGAGCGGATCTGCCCGCAGCGGCCATTTCAGCACCACGCGCCTGGTGGCCGCCGCCAGCGCCACCTGCATCAGCTCGAACGCATCTGGATCGGTGCCGACCAGTTCGCGCACCAGCCGCATCTCCAGCTTCACCAGCGCCGAACTGGTTCGCTCCGGGTGCATGGGGTCCACCATCACCACCTCCGGCCGCAATTGCGGCAGCAACTCACGGGCGTCGCCCAGCAACAGGGTCATGCGGCCGACGATTTCGGCAAATTCCGGGCCGCTCGCCGCGGCGCGCTGCAGCCCGTCCTGCAGCAGCGCGTGCATCTGCGGCGACCGCTCGATCAGCGTCACCGATGCGCCGAGCGAAGCCAGCAGGAAGGCATCGCGCCCCAGCCCCGCCGTGGCATCGACAATCACCGGTGTCTTGCCGCCGGAAAAGCCGGCGGCCTTGGCGATGGCCTGGCCGCGCCCACCGCCGAAGCGGAGCCGGTGGCCGAGCGCGCCGCCGACGAAGTCGAGTCGCAGTTCGGCTGCCGGACGGGCGTTGGCCTCGGCGCTCTCGGCAGATGTTTCCTGCTCCGAGCCTATTGGTGTCGCAGTACGTTTCAGAATTGACACTTTCTGCCAGGTAAGTTCAAATTGTTCCTGATCATTTTTACACTATACTTCGGCGCGGGTGGAAATCTCCACCGTCACTTCACCACCGCTCTTCTTGTCATCTGGTCTGCGTCGTCGCGGCGCCCGGCACCCCGCAGTTGCCCGTTTTTTGGAGGATTGCATGCTTTTCGTTCGCCTTGCTGCGCTTGCAGCGCTCGGATTAGCCGCCTTCGCCATCGCAACGCCCGCCCAGGCGCTGACCATGACCGAATGCAGCGTCAAATACAAAGCCGCGCAAGATGCCGGCACCCTTGGCACCGTGAAATGGCCCGATTTCCGCAAGGCCCAGTGCGGCACCGACGATACGACCGTTACACCGGTCGCCGCCGCCACCAGCCCTGTCTCAACCAGCCCTAGCCCCGCAAGCCCTGGCCCCGCCAAGCCGGCGCCCGCCAGCGGCGAGCCGACGCTGGCAACGACCGAGCAGGCGCACGAACCGCCAACCACCAATGCCCTCGCGCCGCGCGGCGTGACTTTCCCCAAAGGCGTCGCCGCGCAATTCACCAGCGAAACGCCGGGCAAGGCGCGCATGCACACCTGCCTTGCCGAATATAAGGTCAACAAGGCCAACAACACCTTGGCCGGCCTCGGCTGGATAAAGAAGGGCGCCAGCTATTACAGCATCTGCAATACGAGGCTGAAGGGCTGAGTTCGCGCGGAGAGGCGCGCCGCCCGGTTGCGCCTCCCCAAACAACCCTATGCGGACGGCTTCCTCGCCGAAAACATGATCGCCTGCAGCGGCATGCGCCCTGGATCGGCGCCGAATTCGCGATTCAATTCCTCCCGCACGGCGGCGACGACCGCTTCCGGGTCCCCACCCCGCGCCAGGATCGGTTCGCGCAGCGGATTACCGAATACCAGCCCGCGGGCAAAGGCCGCCGCGTCCGGCACCTGCTTTTCCAGCGTCAGCACGGCAGCGCTGATCTCACCAAAATTCGCCTCGATCAGGTCCTCCTTGACCGGATCAATGTGAGAGCACGAAAATGGAACGCTATAGAACTGCGGCGGATCGGCGGGGAAAAAGCCGCCGGCAACCTCGTGCGCAATGCGCCCGAACGGGTTGTAGCGATGCGCGTCCCAGACGCTGAACAAATAGTGCCCGCCCGGGGCAAGCACGCGATGCACCTCCGCATAGGATTTTGGCTTGTCCGGAAAGAACATCACGCCAAATTGGCAGACCACGGCATCGAAGCTGCCATCGGCGAAAGGCAGCGCCATGGCGTCGGCGGGCTGGAACTCCTCCTGCTCGCCCGGCCCGTACTTGGTGCGCGCCATATCGAGCATCGGCGGATTGAGATCGGTCACCATGAGGCGCGCGTCGCTCCGCAACGCATCCCGCAGTGCACGCGTCACGATCCCGGTGCCCGCCGCCGTCTCCAGCACCCGCTTCGGGGCGATCGCCGCCACGCGTCGCGCCATCTCGGCGGCGTAGTCGACGAAAATCATCGGCCCCAGGTCCTGATCGTAATACTGCGGTATGCTGCCAGTAAATCGTGCGTCGCTGTTCATGCTCACCCCCTGCTTCCCGACAAGGGATACCAACAAGCCCGACCAGGCAAGCGCCTGCACGCCACGCTCCAAGGCTATCGTCTGACACTTTCCCTTTCGCCCTCGAAGTGTAAAACTCCGCGAAAACAGGAGGAAACCATGGCCCTTTGCAAGTTCAAGCGAACCTCGCCGCCAGGCGCGACCATCTACGTCAACCCCAGCCAGATCGTTGCCGTTTACGCCCACACCGACACCGAGACCTGGATCGTCACCACGGCCAGCGACGAAAGCACCCACTACGTGTCAGTCTTGGAGACGCCAGACCAGGTCAATGACACCGTCAGACAGATAATGCGCTGACCTGCTGCCGGGCCGAGGTCCGTGCGCCCCCTCCCCACCCCTCCCCACAAGGGGGAGGGTGCCGGCAGGAGCTTGCACCGAGCGGTGACACACCATCGAGAAGCACCCTCCCCCTTGTGGGGAGGGTTGGGGAGGGGGTTGCAACAAGCCTCACGCCCTCATCTTCATGTCCCCCCTCACACCTTCATCTTCATGTAGACGCCGCCCTGCTCCAGTTCGTCCAACATCTTCGCCAGCCGCTTCTGCCGCGTTTCGGGGCGTTTGGCGCGGGTGATCCAGCCAATGTAGTCGTTCTGCTGATAGGCCGGCCGTGCACGATACTGCTCCAGCACGCCACGCCCGCTCAAAGCCGCCGCGATGTCGTCCGGCACCGGGTAAATTTCCCGCTTCATGCGGCTGATGTCGATATCCTCATCCATGAACCGCCCCCCCTTGACATAAGAACAAAACACGAACTAACTCTGGCGTCAAGTTGTCACACGCCAAGCCGCAGCAAGTTCGGCGGTGGTCATTTCGGCCGGACGAGAGTAGTTAAAGCGCACTGAGCGGAGAGTAGAACATGCTATCCTGGTTCACCGCCGAGGGATTGGCGCGCTTCCAGTTCGCCTTTACAATCTCGTTCCATTTCATCTTCCCGGCCTTTTCCATCGGATTGGCGAGCTTTCTTGCCGTTCTTGAAGGCCTATGGCTAACGCGGCATGACGCGAATTTCCTGAAACTCTTCAATTACTGGAAGACCATCTTTGCCGTGGTATTCGGCATGGGCGTCGTCTCCGGTATCGTGATGAGCTACCAGTTCGGCACCAACTGGGCCGCGTTCGCGGACAAGGCCGGACCGGTCGTCGGGCCGCTGATGGGCTATGAGGTGCTGACGGCGTTTTTCCTCGAGGCCGGATTTCTCGGCATCATGCTGTTCGGCCTGAAGCGCGTCGGCCCGGGCCTGCATTTCTTCGCCACCCTGATGGTCGCCGCCGGCACGCTGATTTCGGCGATCTGGGTCCTTTCGGCCAATAGTTGGATGCAAACCCCAACCGGCTACGCCATCAATGCCGCAGGCCAGTACATCCCGCAAAACTGGTGGGCGATCGTCTTCAACCCGTCATTTCCCTACCGGCTGGTCCACACCGTTCTGGCGGCCTTCCTCACCACGGCTTTTGCCGTAGGCGGCGTTGGCGCCTTCCACCTGCTGCGCGACCCGAACCTTCGCCAGGCGCGGATCATGTTCTCGATGGCGATGTGGATGGCCGCCATCGTCACACCGATCCAGATCTTTGCCGGAGACCAGCACGGGCTCAATACGCTGGAATACCAGCCTGCCAAGATCGCCGCCATGGAAGGCCATTACGAAACCCAAAAGGGCGCCCCGCTCATCCTCTTCGGCATCCCCGACGACGAGGCCGAAACCACCCGCTTCGCCGTTGAGATCCCAAAACTCGGCTCGCTGATCCTCGCCCACAGCGCCGATGCCGAAATCAAGGGGCTGACCGCCTTCCCAAAGCAGGATCGGCCGCATGCGCTGCTGCCGTTCTTTGCGTTCCGCATCATGGTCGGGCTCGGCCTGCTGATGCTCGCGGTCGGACTCTGGTCGCTGCTGGAGCGCATCCGCCACAGGCTTTATGAGGATCGCTGGCTGCATCGCGCGGCGCTAGTCATGGCCCCTGCTGGCTTTGTGGCGGTGATCGCCGGCTGGGTGGTCACCGAAAACGGCCGCCAGCCCTTTACCATCTATGGCCTGCTGCGCACCTCCGACAGCCTGTCGCCGATCGCCGCGCCGGCGGTTGCCACATCGCTGATCGCGTTCATCCTGGTCTATTTCATCGTCTTTGGCGCGGGGGTGTTCTATTTGCTGCGCCTGATGCGGCGGCCGCCGATCGAGGAGGATGGCGAACTCGAAAAGGCCCCGACGCGCGCCGCCGGCATCACCCCGATGCAGGAAATGGATGCCCTCGCGGAGGCCAGCCATGCCGATTGACCTGAGCTTCGTCTGGGCCGCCCTGATCGCGTTCGCGGTGCTCGCCTATGTGCTGCTCGACGGGTTCGATCTCGGGGTGGGTATCCTGTTCCCGTTCTTTCCCGAGCAGCGCGACCGCAACGTCATGACCAACACGCTCGCCCCGTTCTGGGATGGCAACGAGACCTGGCTGGTGCTGGGCGGCGGCGGGCTGATGGCGGTCTTCCCGCTCGCCTACGCCATCATCTTTCCAGCGCTCTATATTCCCATCATCCTGATGCTGCTCGGGCTGATCTTCCGCGGCGTGTCGTTCGAATTCCGCTTCCGCACCGAACGCGGCCGCATCTACTGGGACTGGGGCTTTGCCATCGGCTCGACCGTCGCCGGCTTCACGCAGGGGGTCGCTCTGGGCGCGCTGGTGCAGGGCGTCAAGATCGCCAATCGAAGCTATGCCGGCGGCTGGTGGGACTGGCTGACGCCATTCAGCATCCTGACCGGCATTGCAGTCGTCGTCGGCTACACGCTGCTGGGGGCCACCTGGCTCAACCTCAAGACGCTCGGCGACCTCGAAACCCGCTCCCGCCGTATGGCGGAGATCGCCGGCATCGCCCTGCTGGTGCTGATCGGCATCGTCAGCCTCTGGACGCCGTTCATCAACCCGGTCTATTTCCAGCGCTGGTTCGCCTTCCCAACAGCAATCTTTTCGGTGATCGTGCCGGTGCTGCTGGCCATCTGCGCCTGGCTCTTGTGGAACGGGCTGCGCGGCGGCAAGCACCTGCAGCCCTTCCTCGCCAGCCTCGCCATCTTCGCGCTCTGCTATGCC
>JAQGKB010000137.1 GCA_028290345.1 Hyphomicrobiales bacterium
CATGATCAGCGCCGCGCCGAGCACCACCAGCAGCGCCGCCGCGGTCATCACTTCACGGGCTTTGGAATCGGCGAGGATCCGGAACACCGGATTGAGGAACCAGCGGCCAACCGCGACTACGAGAACCACGGTGCCCAGTGCAATGCCGATGCCGGTCAGGCGCGAGGCCGCGCTGCCGTGGTCACCGAAGGGCGCGAGGATCGCAACGATCGCCAGCAGCGGCACGATGGTGAGGTCTTCGAGCAGCAGGATGGAAACGATCTTCTGGCCGCCCGGCGTCGCGAGTTCCCCCTGCTCCTCGAGCAGTTGCATGACGACGGCGGTCGAGGTCAAAACGAACCCCATGCCGGCGACGAAGGCGATGATTGGACTGAAGCCGAGCGCGATGCCCACGCCGGTCAGCAGCACGCCGCAGGTGATGACCTGGATGACGCCGAGCCCGAAAATCTGCTTTCGCAGGTTCCACAGCCGCTGCGGCTCCATCTCGAGGCCGATGATGAACAGGAACATCACCACGCCCAGTTCGGCGGCATGGAGGATGGCTTGCGGGTCGTTGACCAGCCGCAGGCCGAACGGCCCGATGACGAGCCCCGCCGCGAGATAGCCGAGCACCGAGCCAAGCCCCAGGCGCCGGAAAATCGGCACGGCAATGACGCCCGCTGCCAACAGCGCTACGACTTGCACCAGATCGATGCCGGTTCCTGCGACGTCGACGCTCATCAGCCCAGCCCTTGATGCCGAAACCCTGAAAATGCGGTCTCGATTGCCCGCCGTCAAGCGCAACCGGCACGTTAAAGAGCTATGTGAGGCAGCCCGTTCAGCCGGTGGCCGGCGCGCTGCCGGCAATCGGGCGCTTGCGTGGCGCCCGCTTCGGCTTCGCCACTTCGGGCTTGCTTTCTTCCGGCTTCGGCACAGGTGCCTTGGCCGCTTCGATCTCGCGCTGCCTCAGAGCTTCGGCCTCCGCCTGCGCCCGGATCGCCTCGGCGGCACGGGTCAGCACCGCCTGCCGGGCCGCCACGTCCGCCGCTCGTCTCGAGAGCCGGCGCGGCGCTACCTCGCGGGTAGGCAGGATGTGGCTGATGCCCGATTGCAGGATCAGTAGCGACGGCACGGCGATGAAGCCGCCCACCGGCCCCCAGATCCAGAGCCAGAAGCTGATCGACAGGAATACCACGAACGGATTGAGCGTCAGGGCGCGGCCGAGGAATTGCGGCGTGATGATCTGCGCCTCGATGAAATTGATCAGCAGGTAGCACCCGAACGGCAGCAGGATGTGCTCCAGCCCGTTTTGCGTGGCAAACCCGACTGCGAGCAGCACCACCGCCATGATCGCCTGCCCGACATAGGGAATATAGTTGAGGACCGCCGCCAGCGCCCCCCAGAGGATTGGCGACGGCAGCCCGAGCGCCCAGGTCATCAGGCTGACCGCAACGCCGACGCTGATATTGATCAGCGTCACCGAGACCAGGAATCGCGACACCTTGCGCTCGACGTCGCTGAAGATGTGCGCCGTGCGCCAGCGCACCGCGCGGCTGAAGCAGAGCGAAAGGATCGATATCCGGATATTCTCGCGCGTCGCCACGTAAAAATAGAGGCTGACGAGAAACACCAGCACCTGGGCCCCGGCGGCCGGTGCGAGGAATGCGATGTCCTTGACCGGGCTGCTATCATTGACCGCCACGGTCATGGCGGGCGTTTGCCCCATCAGCGATTTCAATTGATCCTGCAGCGACGCCAGCGATTCCAGCGAGCCCTTGATGTTGATCAACTGGGTGCGGAATTTTTCCCAGATTGCCGGACCTTTCGCCACCCATTCCGACAACGGCGCCGCAAACAGCAGAACGCTGCCGGCGATGACGCCGATCAGCAGCAGCACCACAAGAGCTGCGGAAAGGGCAGGAACGATGCCGCGCCGTTCGAGCCAATCGGCCAGAGGCCCCACCATCAGCCCGACGACAATGGCCAAGAACACCGGGGCAAGGATCACCTGCGCCAGTTGCAGGGTAGCGACGCCAACCACGAGGCCAACCAGCACCATGGCCACGCGCGAGCAATTGGACAGTACCTTCTCGAATTGGCTCGTCGTCATCTCGCGCGTGGTGATCAGGCGAGATGGCGTGCGGGCAGACGTGGCGGCTGTTGGCAAGGGGTCGTCCTCCGGGCCTCCAGTAACGGTGCGGGAGGGCAAATGTTCCATTCCAGCGGGGTCATCGACTTGCAAGAGTTTGGGCACTATCGTCGCGGCCAAATCAACAATGGGGGCTGACGTCTTGGCGCAAAAGATCATCATCGATACCGACCCGGGCCAGGACGACGCCGTCGCCATTCTGCTGGCGCTCGCCTCGCCGGCTGAACTCGATGTGCTCGGCATCGTCGCCGTTGCCGGCAATGTCAGCCTCGAGCAGAACGCGCGCAATGCACTCAAGGTCATCGAACTGGCCGGGCGCAGCGACATCCCGGTCTATGCCGGTTCGGTGCGGCCGATCCGTCGGCACCTGGTCACCGCCGAGCACGTGCACGGTGAAACCGGGCTCGATGGTCCGGACCTGCCGATGCCCACGACCAAGCTGCAGGCCAAGCACGGCGTCGACTACATCGTCGAGACCCTGCTTGCCCATGACGCAGGCACCATCACCCTTTGCACGCTCGGGCCTTTGACCAACATCGCCCTGGCGCTGATCAAGGCGCCCGAAATTGCGCCCCGCATCAAGGAAATTGTCATGATGGGCGGTGGCTATTTCGAAGGCGGCAACATCACCCCGGTCGCCGAATTCAACATCTATGTCGATCCGGACGCCGCCGACGTGGTGCTGCGATCGGGCGTGCCGATCACCATGGCGCCGCTCGACCTGACGCACACCATCCTCTCGACTCCGGAACGGCTAGAACGCATCAAGGCCATCGGCAACAAGGCCGGCGCAGCGGTACACGCCATGCTAAGCTTTTCCGAGCGCTTCGACCTGAGCAAGTACGGCTCGCGCGGCGCCCCGCTGCACGACCCCTGCGTCATCGCCTATGTGCTAAAACCCGAATTGTTCGAGGGCCGGCACATCAACGTCACCATCGAATGTGCCAGCGAACTGACCATGGGCATGACGGTCGCCGATTATTGGGGCGTTACCGGCCGCAGCAAGAACGTCACCTATTTGCGCTCCGGCGACGCCGACGGCTTCTACCAGTTGCTGACCGAACGGCTGGCGCGGCTGCCATAGTTGGCGGCCGGGCGGCGATGGAGTAGATTGCAGCCCTCATTGCGGGGACTGAAATCATGGACGCCCTGACGCTCGTCGCCTTCACCGTCGCCTATGCCATTGCCGTACTGGTGCCCGGACCGGGCGTCGCCGCCCTGGTCGCGCGGGCGCTGGGTGGCGGGTTTCGCGCGGCGTTCCCCATGGTTCTGGGGATCCTGGTGGGTGACCTGATTTATCTCGTGTTCGCGGTGTTCGGCCTCGCCGCCATCGCGCATTATTTCAACGCCGTCTTTATCGTGGTGCGCTTCGCCGGCGCCGCCTACCTGCTCTATATCGCCTGGAAGTTCTGGTCGGCCAAGCCCGGCGCCGAGCAGATTGGCCCGAAAGCCGACCGGACGCCATTCACCACCTTCCTCGCCGGCCTGTCGTTGACCATGGGCAATCCGAAAACCATCGTGTTCTACCTGGCGCTGCTGCCCACCGTCGTGCCGCTCGACCGGATCACGCCGCTGGCGTTTGCCGAACTGACGGGGATCGTCACCGTGGTGCTGCTGATCATCGGCTGCGGCTACGCGTTCCTGGCCTCACGCGCGCGGGAGTTCTTCAAGAGCCCGAAGGCGCTCGGGAGATTGAACAAGACGGCCGGGGTGATGATGGCGACTGCGGCAGGGTTCGTGGTGGCAAGGTAGCAAGGGTCCCCCTCCCCAACCCTCCCCAC
>JAQGKB010000179.1 GCA_028290345.1 Hyphomicrobiales bacterium
GCACGACGCCGTCGAGCGGATAGCCGTAAAGCACCTCGACGAGACTCAAATACGCAAGGTTGCGATCGAGCCCGGCGGTCGGACGCTTGCCGGTTTCCTGGATCGGATGCACCGGAAATTCCAGCGCGATGCCGCCAGCTTCGCGAATACCTTCGCGAACGCGCTCGGCGAGCACGATGTGGTGGCGGTTGCACGGCGACAGGTCAGAACCCGTCTGCGCGATGCCGATGATCGGCTTGCCGGACTGCAGCTCTTCGCGCGAAATGCCGAAATTGAGATAGCGCTCAAGATAGAGCGCGGTCATGTCGGGGTTTTCGGGATTGTCGAACCAGGCGCGCGAGCGCAGCCGTTTTGGCGCCCCGTTTGCTTCGCTCAGGGGCTTGTCGCTGTCATGAGCCGTCATTGTCGTTTTTCCTCGCATCGCGCCGCGTGGTGCGACGTCATCGTTGTGGTCGAGCGAGTTATAGAGCATCCCCCGTGAATCTAGGAAATGCTTTTCCAGCAAAAATTGCATGCCGCCATCTTTGAAAACGCCGCTGCCGACGGCTTGGCGAATTTGCCTAGCCCAAAGCAAGCGGATGAGGTTAGGGTCGCAAAAACTGCAATGCGGCAGACGCATCTGCCGGGAGGGGCTTGATTGAGCATGGATGCCGAGTGGGTTGCCGTCGACTGGGGCACCTCGAATTTGCGCGCGTGGGGCATGGGTCCGGGTGGAGAAATCTTGTTCGCCCGCTCATCCGACCGGGGCATGGGCAAGCTCGCGCCTGCTGAGTTTCCCGGCGCGCTGACGGCCCTGCTTGCGGATGACTTTGCCGAGACCGGACCAAGAGTCGGCGTCTTGATCTGCGGCATGGCAGGCGCTCGCCAGGGATGGCTGGAGGCGCCGTACCTCGATGCCCCCGCCGATCTGGGCGCCCTGGCTTTCGGCGCGGTTGCGCCGGAAATGACGGGCATGCGCTTTGTCCCAAAAATCCTGCCCGGCGTTTGCCAGAAGCTCAGCGGCGCCGAGGACGTGATGCGCGGCGAGGAAACCCAGTTGCTGGGGCTTTCGGCGCTGCTGCCCGGCTTTTCCGGCGCGGTGATCATGCCCGGAACCCATTCGAAATGGGCGCAACTTGATGGCCGCCGGGTCGAGCGCTTCACGACGGCGATGACCGGCGAGCTTTTCGAGCTGCTGCGCACGCATTCGGTGCTGCGCCATTCGCTTGGCGGCGATCTCGATGGGCCGGGGCGCGAGCAAGGGCTCGAGGCCGGTCTTGCAGCTGGCATCGCAGCGCCGGAAAAGCTCAGCTCGACGCTGTTCAAGGTGCGTGCCGGCTCGCTGCTGTCGGGACGGCAGCCCGATTGGTGCGCGGGGTTCCTGTCGGGACTTCTGATCGGCGCCGAGATCGGCGGGCAGCGCGACTGGCTCGACGGCAACGAAATTCCCCTGATCGGGGGCCCTGCGCTCTGTGCGCTGTATGCCAAGGGCCTCACCATGGCCGGCGCGTCGTCGCGGATCATCGATGCCACCGAAGCAACGCTTGCCGGCCTCAAGGCCGCTCGCGCTCAGGAATAGACGGAGTTCAGCATGACCGATCATCGCCACATCATCGCGATCCTGCGTGGCATCACGACCGATGAAACCCTGGCAGTTTGCGAGGCGCTTGTCGGCGCCGGCATCACCATGATCGAGGTGCCGCTCAATTCGCCCGAAGCCGTGCGGTCGATCGGGCTCGCGGCCAAGGCTTTCGCCGGAAGCGCGGAGATCGGCGCCGGCACGGTGCTCAGCGAAGCCGATACGGACGCCGTCGCCGATGCCGGCGGTACCTTCATCGTCTCGCCGGATACCAATCCGGCAGTGATCCGGCGGACGCGCGAGCGCGGTATGAAATCCTATCCAGGGGTATTCACGCCCAGCGAGGCATTCAGCGCCATTCGTGCCGGCGCGACGGGCCTCAAATTCTTCCCCGCCGAGGTTTTGGGCCCGAAAGGGATCAAGGCGATGAAGGCGGTGCTGCCGCGCGACATGCCGCTCTATGCCGTAGGCGGCGCGAATCCGGAGAATTTCGGCGAGTATTTTGCCGCCGGCTGCGTCGGCTTCGGGCTCGGTACCTACATCTACAAACCAGGCATGACGGCGAGCGATGTTGCTGCCCGCGCAAACGCCGCAGTTGCGGCCTACGATAGGGACAAGGCGAAATGAATCTTTCGGCAGACCTCTTCATCGACAGCAAATGCACGCTTGCCGAGGGTCCGATGTGGCACCCGGAACGGGAGGAACTGTTCTGGTTCGACATCCACGAACGGACGCTGTTCCGGGCGAACGTGGCTGGCGAAATCCTGCAAAAATATCTGTTCGAGGGCAAGGCCAGCGCCGCGGCGGTCATCGACCGGGACACTGTCCTGGTGGCCTCCGTCGGCGCGCTGCTGCGGCTGAACCTGGTCTCCGGCAGGACCGACTACGTACTGCCGCTCGAGGTCGACAAGCCCGGCAATCGTCCGAATGACAGCCGTGTCAACCCGGCGGGCGGCTTCTGGATCGGCACCATGGCCGACAAGGAGGATGGGCCGAAGGGCTCGGTCTACCAATATCGCGCCGGCAAACTCGAACGGTTGTTCGGCGAGATCACCGTCACCAACTCGATCTGCTTTTCGCCTGACGGAGCAACGGCCTATTTTTCGGACACGCCAACCAAGAAGATCCTGAAGCGGCCAATCGATCCGGCAACGGGTATGCCGACCGGCGATTGGTCGGTGTTTGTCGACGTGGAAGGCCATCGTGGTTCCCCCGATGGTTCTGTCGTGGATACCGAGGGGTTCTTGTGGAGCGCTCGTTGGGGCGGCGGGTGCGTGGTTCGGCATGCGCCGGACGGGTCGATCGACCGGGTCATCGAATTGCCGACGGCGAAGGTCACCTGCCCCGCCTTCGGCGGTCCGGAATTGAAGACGCTCTACATCACGACAGCGTGCAACGACGACATCACGACCGATGGTCCCGAGCGTGGCGGCGGCATCTTCTCGATCAAACTCGATATTGCAGGGCAACGCGAGCCGACGCTCAAGTTCTGAAGGTTTGCCCCGCTACGGTCGCGCGGCGCGCCATGGCCGGTTGAGATCGGTCATGGCGGGTCGGATTTCGAACTTTCTGGCCGCTGCGTCCCAGCGTAGCCAATGCACGCCCTGCCGGGCCAGATCGTCGGCATCGATGACCGTGGTCTCGGTGCGGCACCAGCCGGGCGCGGGAATACGGGCGATGACGAGGTCCGTGCTGGCGCAATCCTCATCGAAAGCGTCGGCGCCTTTGACCATGGAGATGCTGAAGCCGAGTGGGCTGAAGGCGACACAGGCGAGCATATCGCATTGCGCCATGCCGGTTACATCCTTGGCGATGGGCTCGCTATAGGTATCCTCCCAGACTTTTATGGCAAAGCTCTCCGGCTTGCCCGTCACCAGTTCCAGCCCCGAAGTCGAGCGCATGGCCACGGCCTGCGTGGTATCGGCGATGAGGACGTCCGGCGGCTTGTCGACGGCAAAGAGGATCACCAATGGGACGGCCAGCGCAGGACCAATATAGCGAAACCGGTTAGGCAGGAACGCGAACCACGCGAGCGCGCCAAACCCGATAACCAGTGCGAGCGGAGTGAGCAGCGGATTGGCGTCGATCGCGCCGCTCCAGCCGGCAACCAGGCGCGCCATATCGAGCATGCGATCGATCGACCAGCCCATGGCGACCAGGAACGGCCGCTCGAAGCCGAACGGCATGGCGAGCACGGAAAGCACCGCCGCCGGCATCATGATGAAGCCGACCAGCGGCAGCGTCAGCAGGTTGCCGAGCACGCCCAGCGGTGACGTCTGCTGGAAGTGATAAGCGGAGAACAACAGCGTCGCCGTGCCGGCCACCAGGCTGGTGATGGCTGAGCCATAGAGATACGTCCAACTGCGCTGCAGGAAGTTGCGCGGGCCCTTGCCCTCCTGCCGCATCGTCTCGAAGGCGCCAACGAGCGCCACGACGGCTGCAAAGGAGAGCTGAAAGCTCGGGCGAAAGACGCTGGCCGGATCGAAGATGATGACGATCAGCCCGGCGACAGCGACGTTGCGCATAGTCAGCGCCCGGCGGCCGAAGATCACGGCGCCGAAAACCAGCACGATCATGATGGTGGAGCGGAGCGCCGCGACGTTGAGGCCGGAGATGGAGAAATACAGCACCGAGGCGATGATGCCGCCGACGGCCGCCGCCTTCTTCACCGAAATGCGGCGGGAAATGCCGGGAAACGCAGAGAACCCGATCCGCAGCGCCGCGAATACCCCTCCGGCGACCAGCGTCAGGTGCAGGCCGGAGATGGAAAGCACATGGGCGATGCCGGCCTTGGCCATGACGTCGCGTGCCTCCTGCGTAACCCCGCTTTGATCGCCGGTGATCATCGAACGGGCGATCCAACTGGCGGGCTGGCTCAGCACCGCGTCGATGCGGGTGGCGATGGCACGGCGCACGGTCTGGATGACCCTGTCCGGGGCCGACGCCTCGCCGGGCTGGACGATCTGCACCGCGCCATAGGTATTGCCATAGGCACCGACACCGTCGAAATAGCCGTGGAACTGGGAGTCGAAGCCGCCCGGCAGCACCGGTCCCGGCACAGAATAGAAGCGGATCTTGGCGCTGATGATATCGCCCGGCGACAGTTGCAGGCCGTTGCGGATGGCGATGCGGGCACGGCGGATCGGCACTGCGTGTGTATCGGCGCCGGGCGCGATCTGCGAAACGATGATGCTGCGACTGGTATCGGTTTCAGTGACAATCTCATCGACACGCGCCTGAAAGGTGCCGTAGGCCGGGCGAGCCAACATAGTGGTGCCGAAGAGGCTGCCGTGGATGGTAAGCAGGCCGAAGCCGAACCAGAAGGCACCGAAGAGCGCCAGTACGCGTAACGCGACGATCGATTTCCAGAGTAATGGGATTGCGATCGCAATGGCCGCGCCCACGGCTGCGAGAGCCATCGGATCGGGCGAAGCACTCCCGACCGTCGCGGCGATCAACCCGGCGATGATGGCGAAGGGCAGCAGCACGAAGAGTCGGCGCTGCTCGAGCGCGATGACGAGGCTCTGCCGCAGGCCAACGGCGGGTCTTTTTGCGAGGCCATGGTTTTGGCCATCATTTTGCCGCCGCGGCAGTTTGATTTTGACAAACGCAAGAGGGCGCGCTGGCTGCTTGGCCCGCACGTCAATGCGATCGGTCTCCGCCGTCTCGCTCATCGCCCGTTCACGGGGGCTGCCCTGCCCTTGCGCCCAACTGGACCTATGCTACACAGGCGCGTCTCAAACGTCCAACGGTCACCGTACAATGGCAAACCCAATCGTCACGCGCTTTGCGCCCTCTCCCACCGGGTACCTGCATATCGGCGGCGCGCGTACGGCATTGTTCAACTGGGCCTTTTCGCGTCACACCGGCGGCAAGATGCTATTGCGGATCGAGGACACCGACCGTGAACGCTCGACCGATGCGGCAGTGCAGGCGATCCTCGACGGCTTGAAATGGCTCGGTCTCAATTGGGACGACGAGCCGATCATGCAGTTTTCACGCGCCCAACGGCATGCCGAAGTGGCGCAGGAATTGCTCGCCCGCGGCCAAGCCTACTATTGCTATTGCTCCCCCGAAGAGCTGAACCAGATGCGCGAAGAGGCCCGCGCTGCCGGCAAACCGCCGCGTTACGATGGCCGCTGGCGTGACCGCGATCCGTCTGCAGCACCCGAGGGCGTGGCCCCGGTGATCCGCATCAAGGCGCCGCAGACCGGAGAGATCATCGTGCAGGATCATGTGCAGGGCAAGGTCGTGTTCAAGGCCGAGAACCTCGACGATTTCATCATCCTGCGCTCGGACGGCACCCCGACCTATATGCACGCCGTGGTGGTGGACGACCACGACATGGGCGTGACGCACATCATCCGCGGCGACGACCACCTGACCAACGCGGCGCGGCAGATCGTCATCTACAACGGCATGGGTTGGACCGTGCCGGAGATGGCACATATTCCGCTGATCCACGGGCCCGATGGGGCAAAACTCTCCAAGCGCCATGGCGCGTTGGGTGTCGAGGCCTATCGCCAGCTTGGCTACCTGCCCGAAGCGATGCGCAACTATCTGGCCCGCCTCGGCTGGTCGCACGGCGACGACGAGATTTTTTCGACCGAGCAGATGGTGAAGTGGTTCAGCCTCGAGGATTTGAACAAGGGCGCGGCGCGCTTCGATTTCGTAAAGCTCGAGAGCATCAACGGCCATTACATCCGCGAGGCAACGCCCGACTACCTATATGGAGTGATGCTCTCGACGGCCAAGGAAGTCGGTCGCGATGTCGACCATGCGGGGCTGGTGGCGAACAAGGATACTGTGCTTGCCGCCTTGCCCGAATTGAAGCCGCGGGCGAAGACCGTGCTGGAACTCATTGACCTGGGGCAGTTCATTTATGCAACCCGGCCGTTGACGATCGAAGCGGCCGCCGGCGAGCTTCTGACGCCTGAGGTGCGTGAGATGCTGGCCGATCTCGCCGACATCCTGCGTGGGCTCAACGAGTGGTCGGTCCCATCGAGCGATGCCGCCGTGCGGGCTTATGCGGAGGCCAAGGGGCTGAAGTTGGGCAAGGTGGCGCAGCCCTTGCGTGTTGCGCTTACCGGGCGCACGGTCAGCCCCGGAATATTCGAGGTCATGGTCTTTATCGGCAAGGAGGAAGCTCTGGCGCGCCTTGCCGAGCAAGCCCAGCGACGCTAGGCACATTACCGATTTGTTAGGTCGAACCCCGTCGCCGATTTGTTGCACGGGTTGACTAAATCAGATACGCCGAAGCATCGACAGAAGTGTCAGCGACCCTGCCCCAACACCTCACGGCCGTGGGGGCGATTGGATCGATAAGGAGAGCAGTTATGACCGAAAAAGTCGCCAAACTCGTGATTGGTGATCAGACCTACGAGTTTCCCGTCCTCTCCGGGTCCATAGGACCCGATGTGATCGATATCCGATCGCTCTACGCAAAGACCGGGCTTTTCACCTACGATC